>DATLDS010000088.1:0-19184 GCA_035525735.1 Novosphingobium sp. | reverse complement strand
GTCGCCTACAGCTGGTACGTCGGCCGGCCGGGGTACCCGACGAGCCGCTTCGCCGACCTCGCGCTGTTCGTCTGCGCCCAGCCCGGGATGTACGTCGCGGCGCGCGCCTTTGCGGCCACCGGGGCCAGCGATTGGACCTTGGGGACGCTGCTTTGCTACAACGTGATGGTCGCGCTGGCGTTTGCCTGCCTGTGCTTCGCCGCCTCGGTCCGGCGCTTCTTCGCGCTGTCGCTGGCTTCGGTGGTCTACCTCCTGGCGGTGCTGCTGGCGCACGGCGAGGGTCCGACACGGATCTTCTACACCGGCGTGTTCTATGGCGCGTACGCGGTGCTCATGTTCTATCTGAACTGGGCGATCGACGACAAGGCGCGGGCGCTTTACTCGGCCGGGATCACCATCGCCGCCGAGCGCGAGAAGTCCGACCGCCTGCTCGAGAACATCCTGCCCAAGGCGGTCGCCGAACGCCTCCGCTCGGGCGAGGCGGTGGCCGACGAATTTCCCGAGGTGGCGATCGTGTTCGTCGACGTGGTCGGCTTCACCACGCTCGCCAAGACCTTGCCCGCGGAGCGGGTGGTCGACTTGCTCAACGCGTTTTTCAGTCATGCCGACCGGGGGGTGGACTTGTTCGGGCTCGACAAGGTCAAGACCATCGGCGACGCCTACATGGCGGTGGCCGGGGCGATGACCCGCCCGCCGCGCCCGGCCAAGGCGGCGCTCGATTTCGCCTGCTACCTGATCGAAGGAGCGAACGAGCTGGGCACCCGCTTCGGGGTCGACTTCCGCCTCCACGTCGGGATCAACTCGGGTCCGGTGATCGGCGGGGTGATCAGCGCCAAGCGGATCAGCTACGACTACTGGGGCGACACGATCAACCTCGCCAGCCGGCTGCAGGACGTCGCCGGAGCCAACGGGGTGGCGGTATCGGAGGCGACCTGGCGCCTGGTCAACGACGCCTATGCCTTCGCCGAACCGCGCCAGGTTCCGCTCAAGGGCATGGGCGAGGTGCCGGTCTACGACCTCGCGCCCTCGCCGCGCGGTTGACGCAGCGAGACGGCCCACCTTAGGGTCGCGCCGATGAGCCTCGCCGCCGCGATCTTCCAGCGTTTCGACGACCCCGCCGCCGAAGCCCGCTACCGCCGCGAGAGCCGCGAGGCGCAAGTCAAGTTCGTCCGCGCGCTGATGCTGATCGGCCCGGCGATGATCGCCAGCTACATCCTCATCAATCCGCTGTTCGTCGAGCCTTCCTACGGCGCGGGGATGTTGCTCGTCAGCCTGGCGATGCTGCCGCTGATCGGCTTCTACTACTGGTACGTCGGGCGGCCGACCTACGCCGCCAACCGCTGGATCGATGTCGCCTTCTTCGTCGCCGTCGCGGCGGTGCAGTATTTCTTCATCCGCTACTTGTGGCTGAGCGGGGTCAGCGGCTGGCCGTTCTACGCGATCCTCTGCTACAACCAGATGCTGCTGGTGACGTACGCCTGCCTCGCCTTCGCGGCGGCGGTGCGCCAATTCGTGATCTGGGCGTGCCTGTCGGTCGCCTATGTCGTCATCGCGCTGATCCTGCTGAAGGTGCCGACCGGCGTCGCGGTCTACACGTCGACGTTCTACGCGCCGTTCGCCGGGCTGGTCGCCTACATCAATTGGGCGATCGACGACAAATCGCGGCGGCTCTACGATGTCGGGCTCAAGCTCGACGCCGAGAAGCAGAAGTCGGAGGCGCTGCTCTTCAACGTCCTGCCGGAAAGCGTCGCGCAGCGCCTGCAATCGGGCGAGGCGGTGGCCGATGCATTCGACGAGGTGACGATCGTGTTCGTCGACATCGTCGGCTTCACCCGGATGAGCCAGGCGATGGACGCCGGTCAGGTGGTGGCGTTGCTCAACGCCTACTTCCACAAGGCCGACGCGGGCTGCGACTTGTTCGGGATCGAAAAGGTCAAGACCATCGGCGACGCCTACATGGCGGTCGCCGGCGCGATCGTTCCCACGCCGCGCCCGGCCAAGGCGGTGGTCGACTTCGCCCGCTATCTGATCGGCGTCACGGGTGAGATCGGGCGCCAGTTCGCGATCGACTTCAAGCTGCACATCGGGATCAACACCGGCCCGGTGGTCGGCGGCGTGATCGCCGGCAAGAAGATGCTCTACGATTATTGGGGCGACGCGATCAACGTCGCGAGCCGGCTCGAGGGCGCGGCGCCGGCCAACGGCGTGACCGTCTCGCACCGCACCTGGGAAGCGACCCGCGACACCTGCCGCTACCGCGAACCGCGCCTCGTCACGCTCAAGGGCATCGGCGAAGTGCCGGTCTACGATCTCGACATGGGGTGAGGTGAAATGGCGCACCCGACAGGATTCGAACCTGTGACCTACGCCTTCGGAGGGCGCCACTCTATCCAGCTGAGCTACGGGTGCGTCGATAGAGCGCCTAGCAGCGGCTCGGCGCGGATTCCAGCCTCTTGCGAGGTTCCCGGTTCGTTCCTAAGACGGGGCATGGCCGATTCCGCCGCGCTTCTCGTTGAGTCGATAGAGGACCGGACCGCGCGCGCGGTCGCGCGCGGCATCTGCCGGCTGTTCGCGCGCAACGACGTGTGGTGCATCGCCGAGATGCCGCCGAGGTCGGGACGCCGCGCCGACCTCATGGGGATCGACCCCAAGGGCCAGCTGATCATCGTCGAGATCAAGGTCGCGCGCGGCGACTTGCTCGGCGACGCCAAGTGGCACGATTACCTCGACCATTGCGACCGCTTCTACTGGGGCGTGCCCCCGGCGCTCGACCGTGCCTGCCTCGAAGGCGAGGGGTTCCGCCCCGAGTGCTGCGGGGTGATCGTCGCCGACGGCTACGACGCCGAGATCGTCCGCCCCGCGCCCTCGCGGCCCTTGGCGGCGGCGCGGCGCAAGGCCGAGATCGAGCGGCTCGCGCGCGCCTCGCTGCGGCGCCAGCTGGTGGGGCTCGACCCGCATTGCGCCCCGTGGGGAGGAAACGACTAGCGCTTTTCGGCCGAAAGCCGGCTCATCAGCAGCGCGGCGCGTTTGGCCTGTTTCCAGATGCTGGGGATATCGACGGTCTCGCCGGGCGTGTGATCGCCCTCGCTCGCCGGGCCGAGCCCGACCAGGCTGTCGACGTCGGCGGCGACGAAGCTGATGTCGCCCGCGCCGCGCTTGAGCGGATCGAGCTCGCCCATCGCCGGCAGGCCGAGCGTGGCGTTGACCGCGTTGAGCCGCGCGAGGAGCGCGCGGTTGCCCGCGGTCGGCGCCATCGGCGGGTATTTGTGCTCGAACTCGATCGTCGCCTTGGCCCCGGGATAGTCGCGCGCGACGATCGCTTGCATCTTCGCCGCGGCGCGCGCGATCTGCTCGGCCGACAGCGCGCGCATGTCGCCGCGCGCGACCGCCTGGCCCGCGATGATGTTGGTCTTGCCCGTCGCCTCGGCGCGTGCCTCGTCGGCGCCGAGCGCGGCGGTCGCGCCGCCCGCGATCAGCCCGGCGTTGAAGGTCAGGTTGGGCTCGGGCAGCTCGGCGCGGAACGCGGCGAGGATGCGCGCCAGCGCATAGACCGCGCCGTCGCCGGCGTTGGTCGAGAAGATCCCGCTCGAGTGCCCGCTCCTGGCGCTGACGGTCAGCGCCCAGTTGCTCGACGAGCGCCGCGCGACCGAGCCCATGTCGAGCCCGCCGTCCTGCGCCAGCCCCTCGAAGTCGAGCGCGGCGTCGGCGCGCTTGCCCGCCGCGACCAACTCGGCGCGCGCGGACGAGACCGGCTGGCCGACCTCCTCCTCGTCGCCGGTCAGCACCACCTCGATGTTGGCGCGCTCGAGCGTCCCCGCCTTGGCCATCGCCCTCAGCGCGGCGAGCATCGTCACGTCGCCGCCCTTGTCGTCGGACACCCCGGGCCCGCGCGCGTGCGCCTCGTCGACCCGCTCGAATTTCTGGAACGGCGAATCGGCCTCGAACACGGTGTCGAGGTGCCCGATCAGCAGCAGCCGCTTGCCGGTCGCCTTGCCCCGATGCGTCGCGATCAGGTGCCCGGCGCGCCCAACCGCGCCCTGCGGCACCCAGCGCACCGTAAAGCCGAGCCCGGCGAATTCGGGCGCGAGGATTTCGTGGACCGCCCTGACTCCCGCCAGATTGCGCGTGCCGCTGTTCCGGTTGACCACTTTTTCGAGCAGCGCCAGCGTGCGCGCCTGCTCGGCATCGACCGTCGCGATCATGGTCCGCTCGGCGGCGCTGGGCGGGGCGGCCTTCGCCGGAACCGCGGTGAAAACGAGGACGAGCGCCGGAGCGAAGCGATGCAGCATGGCCCCGATTATTCCGGCGCGCGGGTCCGAGCGCAACCCGCCTCCGACGCCATTGCGCAATTTTCTTGCTTTTTGCTGCAACGCACCCTAGATGGCGCTCAGCGATCGGCGTCGCGGCTCCCGAACTCATGGGCGCCCGCAGCGCAATCCGGGGCAGCGTGAGGCATCGCGGGGAGACATCCGCGGAGGCCCGCTCCGGACCCACGGCCGCATCGCCGAAGCTTCCTTACACGCAGGGTCGCATCAACGAACCCTTGCGCTCGCGCGCTCCTCGAACCCCCGCTCATCCCGAGCGAAAGTCGAGGGAGGCTGCGCGCCCGCTCCATACGAGTATCAATTTCATGACTTATTTCACCGACCTCGGCCTCGCCGAGCCGATCCAGCGCGCGCTTGCCGCCAAAGGCTATTCGGACCCCACCCCGATCCAGCGTCAGGCGATCCCGGCGCTGCTCGCGGGCCGCGACCTTCTCGGCATCGCCCAGACCGGCACCGGCAAGACCGCCGCGTTCGCGCTGCCCTCGCTTCACCGCCTCGCCGCCGATCCCAAGCCGCGCAAGCCGGCCTCGTGCCGAATGCTGGTGCTCTCGCCGACGCGCGAGCTCGCCGCGCAGATCGCCGAGAACATGCGCGGCTATGCCAAGTATTTGAACCTCCACGTCGATTGCGTGTTCGGCGGGGTTCCCGTCGGTAAGCAGTCGCGCCGCCTGGTGGGCGGCACCGACGTGCTCGTCGCCACCCCCGGCCGGCTGCTCGACCTGATCGACCAGCGCGCGCTGACGCTGCGCAACGTCGAGATCTTCGTGCTCGACGAGGCCGACCAGATGATGGACCTCGGCTTCATCGTGCCGTTGAAGCGGGTCGCGGCGATGCTCCCCAAGGAGCGCCAGAGCCTGTTCTTCTCGGCGACGATGCCCAAGGCGATCGCCGATCTCGGCCGCCAGTTCATCGACAACCCGGTGCGCGTCGAGGTCACCCCGCAGGCGACCACCGTCGAGCGGGTCGATCAGTTCGCCACGTTCGTCAACGCGGGCGAGAAGCAGGCGCTGCTGACCTTGCGCCTCCGCGCGCTGCGCGCTGACGGCAGCCTCGATCGGGCGCTGGTCTTCACCCGGACCAAGCACGGGGCGGACCGCGTCGTGCGCCATCTCAACGGCGCCGGGGTCAAGGCCTCGGCGATCCACGGCAACAAGAGCCAGGCGCAGCGCACCGCCGCGCTCGAGGCGTTCAAGCAAGGCGCCTGCCCGGTGCTGGTCGCGACCGATATCGCCGCGAGGGGCATCGACGTCTCGGGGGTGAGCCACGTGTTCAACTTCGAGATTCCCAACGTGGCCGAGCAGTACGTCCACCGCATCGGGCGCACCGCGCGCGCGGGCGCCGACGGCATCGCGATGAGCTTCGTCGCGCCCGACGAGAAGCCGTACATCCGCGACATCGAGAAGCTGACCGGCAGCAAGCTGATGCCGCTGCCGCTGCCCGCCGACTTCAAGGCCGAGGCGGCCAAGCTGCCCGCGCCGCTCAAGCCGCGCGACGAGGCCGCGCACCCCTCGCGCCGCGATCATCGCGGCGGACATGGCGGCGACCGCCGGCCCGAAGCGCGCGACGGCGAGGCACGCCCACAGCGCCGCTTCCGCCCGCGCGGCCCGGCCGGAATGGGCCAGCACCGCGGCTCGGTGCGCCGCGCGGGGTAAGCCGCGGCACGCCAAATTCGCGCTGTCCTACAGCGCCCTCGCTTGGCATAGCCAGGCGATGAACGCCGCACCGCCTCCCGAACCGCGCCGCAAGGCTATGGTTTGGGAGGCGCGCGCGTTTTCCCTCAGGACCGTGTCAACCTTGTCAACCTCTTCGCGCGTCAGGGCGGCGCGATGAACGAAATTGCCTTCGCCGCCCTGGCCATGACCGCGATCGTCGCCGCGCGCTATCTCATCAGCAGCGGCCTGTTCGCGGCGCTCACCGCGCGCGTCCGCCCTGGCTTCTACGCCGGTCTCGCTCCGCAAATCCGCCGCGAGATCGGCTGGAGCCTGGCCTCGGCGGCGATCTATGGCGTTCCCGCCGGGATCGTCGCGTGGGGCTGGCAGGCGCGCGGCTGGACGCGCGTCTACGCCGACGTCGACGCCCGGCCGCTGTGGTGGCTGCCCGCCTCCCTGCTCGTCTACCTGCTCGCGCACGACACCTGGTTCTATTGGACTCATCGCTGGCTGCACCGCCCGGCGCCGTTCCGCGTCGCGCACGCGGTCCATCACGCCAGCCGCCCGCCGACCGCGTGGGCGGCGATGAGCTTTCACCCGCTCGAGGCGCTGACCGGCGCGGCGGTGATCCCGGCGCTGGTGTTCGTTATCCCGATCCACGTCGCGGTGCTCGGGCTCGTCCTGGCGATCATGACCGTGATGGGGGTGACCAACCACATGGGCTGGGAGCTGTTCCCGCGCGCGTGGGTCCATTCGCGGCTCGGCGGCTGGCTGATCACCGCCAGCCACCACCAGCGCCACCACGAGCAGTACCGCTGCAACTACGGGCTCTACTTCCGCCATTGGGACCGTTGGTGCGGAACCGACCGCGGCCTTTCGACCGCATGAGCGAGGCCGACGACCCGCCGCGACGCGGCTGGCTCGCGCCCGGTTCGCCGCTCGGGCCGTTCCGCCACCCCGCGTTCCGCGCGATCTGGGTGGCCAACCTGTTCTCCTCGATCGGAGCGATGGTCCAGTCGGTCGGCGCCGCCTGGCTGATGACCGAGCTCACCCGCAGCCACGTGCTGATCGCGCTGGTCCAGGCCTCGGCGACGATTCCGATCATGCTGCTCGGGGTGTTCGCCGGAGCGATCGCCGACAACTACGATCGCCGCCGGGTGATGCTCGTCGCGCAAGGCGGGATGCTGGTCGTCTCGGCGCTGCTCGCCGCGCTCGCCTGGGCCGACGCGATCGGGCCGTACCTGCTGCTCGCGTTCACGCTCGCGGTCGGCGCGGGGACCGCGCTCAACGCGCCCGCGTGGCAGGCCTCGGTCCGGCTCCAGGTCGAGCCCGCCGACTTGCCGCAGGCGATCTCGCTCGGCGCGATCGCGTTCAACCTCGCGCGCAGCGTCGGCCCGGCGCTCGGCGGCGTGCTGATCTCGCTGTGGAGCCCCGCGCTCGCGTTCGCGCTCAACGCCGCGAGCTATCTCGGCATGATCTTCGTGCTGCTCCGCTGGAATCCGCCGCGCTATGATCCGCGCCGCACCCCGATGCTCGCCGCGATCCGCACCGGCCTCGATTTCTGCCGCCGCAACGGGCCGATCCGCAAGGTCCTGACGCGCGGCTTCGCGTTCGGGTTCGGCGCCGCGGGCTACCAGGCGCTGCTTCCCGGAATCGCGCGCGACCGGCTGGCGGGCGACGAGATCGACTATGGCCTGATGCTCGGCGCGTTCGGGGTCAGCTCGATCCTCGTCGCGCTGTTCGTCGCCCGATGGCGCCGGCGCGTGGGCTCCGAAGCGATCGTCATCGTGGCAACCGTGGCGTTCCTCGCCGCGCAACTGCTGATCGCCCAGGCCGACAGCCTGGTCACCGCGCTGCCCGCCACGTTCGTCGCCGGGGCCGGCTGGGTCGCGGCGATGACCAGCCTCAACGTCGCGATGCAGCTACGCAGCCCCGAGGCGATTCTCGGCCGCTGCCTGTCGATCTACCAGGCGGTGACGTTCGGCGGGATGGCGCTCGGCGCGTGGGGCTGGGGCGCGGTCGCCGACTGGCGCGGGCTGCCGTTCGCGCTTCACGCCGCGGCGGGCTGGCTCGCGCTCACACTGCTGCTCCACTGGCTCGCGCCGATGCCGCGGCGCGACGAGGGGCGCATCGACGCGGTCGGCGAGCCGGCCTTAACCACCGTGCGCGGCTAGGCGGCGAAACTCCCGGCGCGACTTAACCGATAATTTACCATGTCGCGCCAAAGTCGTCTCGACAGGGGCCAGTTCTGTCATCTGGGGGCTTAGCGCATGGACACGTATCGCGGCTTGTATGAAGATCGTCATGACGATCCCGCGCGCGACTACGAACCGGCCGAGGAAGCGGGCGCGAACGAAGCGCCGCCTTCGCCGGTGGGGCAGGACGAGCGGCGGATGCAGGTTCGCGCCTATAACCACTGGGCGGGGCTGCTCGCCGAGCGCAGTTTTCCCTCGATCGAAGATCTCGACCCAGACGCGCTGCCCGATTTCGGGCCGTACTCGGTGCTGCTCGACTTCACCGCGGGGATCGAGAACCCGGCGATCCAGTTCCTCGGCGACAAGCTCGCCGCCGAGTGCGGCGCCGACGCCTCGATCCGCCATCTCGACGACGTGCCGAGCCGCTCGCTGCTCAGCCGCATCACCGACCACTACATGCAGATTCTCGCCAACCAGGCGCCGATCGGGTTCGAAGCCGAGTTCGTCAACCAGCGCGGCCAGACGATCCTCTATCGCGGCATCCTGCTGCCGTTCTCGAGCGACGACGACACGATCGATTTCATCTACGGCGTGATCAACTGGAAGGAGCTGGCCGACCAACTGACCACCGACGAGCTCATGCTCGAGATCGACCAGGCGCTCGACGCCGAGCACCACGCGCGCCGCGACGACGCGATGACGGTGTGGGCCGACGGCCCCGCGGCGACCCCCGACGAGGACGCGGGCGATGATGGGGACGAGGACGATGTCCTCGACCTTGCCTCGCCCGTCGGGGCCGACGAAGAGGCGCCGGTCGCCTGGCCCGAGCCGAGCTTCGGCGCCCCTGAATCCACTGGCGAGCCGCCCGCGGCCGATCCCTTCGCTGCCGCGGCCGACGCGCTCGAACTCGCCGTTGCGGATGCCATGGAACTCGGGGCCGAGACGATGGGCCTCGCGGACTGGCTCGCCTCGGCGCGCGAGCTCGCCCAAGCCGCGCACTCGAGCGAGGACCGCACCCGCGGCGCGCTTTATGCCGCGATCGGCCGGGCCTACGATTTCGCGCTCGCCGCGCACGACGAGCCCGAGGAATTCCACGACCTGATCGCCGACGCCGGGCTGACGATGCAGGACCGCGCGCCGATGACCCCGGTGGTCAAGCTCGTGTTCGGCGCCGATTACGACAAGACCCGGCTCACCGAGTACGCCGCGGCGCTGGGCCACGCCCAACGCAACGGGATCGCCCGCGGCGGGCTCGGCGAATTCCTGATGACCGCTCCGGGCGGACTCAAGGGCGTCGTCCAGGCCGAGCGGGCGCACCGCAAGGCCGAAAGCGGCAAGCCGGTGGTGGTCCGCGAGGCTCCGCGCGAGGCGCTCGCCAAGAAATTGCGCAAGCTCGCGCCGGTCGACTTCGCCGAACTATCGCCCGATGGCAGCGAGTTCGCGCTGCTCGTCGCGCGGCGCCTGCCGACGGGCGAGATCGTTCTGCTCGGCGAAGTGCCCGAGGACGTGCCGCTGCTCGAACGCGCGGCGCGGCGGCTGCTGGACTAGGTCCGCGGGGTTCCGCTAACCCCGCACGATGATCCTGTTCGGCGGCCCGGCGCGCGTCCGCCCCTTCTTCGGATATCGCAACGAGGCCGCGCTCGTCCTCGACGCGCGGGCCCTCAGGATGCGCGAGCCGAGCTGGGAACGGCGCACGACGCTGGCCAAGATGGCGGCGCTGCTGCGCCAGTTCGCCTCCGACGAAGTGTCCGCGCTCGCGGTCACGCTCGAGGTGCGGATCGACGGCCGCGCCCCGCTGACCCAGACCCGGCGTTCGGATCGCGAAGGTTACCTCCGCTTCGAGCTGGGCTTCGAGCCGGTGTGGCCGCTCCCCGCCGAGCCCGCGTGGGAGACCGTGCGCTTGTCGTGGGTCAGCCGCGACGGGCCGCAGTCGGTCGAGGGATATGTCCTCGCCCCGGGGCGTGACGGGCGGCTGGCGGTGATTTCGGACATCGACGACACGATTGTCGAGACCGGCGCGGGCGATCTCGCCAGGAACTGGCGGCGCGTCGCCGCGCAAATGCCGGGCGAGCGCGTCGCGGTGCCCGGCGCGGTCGCGTTCTACGGCGCGCTCGGCGGCGGGAACGTGGGCGACACCACCCCGGCGACGCGGCGACCGTTCTTCTACGTCTCGTCCTCCCCGTGGAACCTGTTCGATTATCTCGTCGCGTTCCAGAAGGCGCATGGCCTGCCGCAGGGCCCGTTGCTGCTGCGCGACTGGGGCCTCAACCGCGCCACGTTGGGCCACGATTCGCACCGCGCGCACAAAGTCGCCGCGATCGGCAGCCTCGCCGCGTTCTATCCGGGCATGCGCTTCGCGCTGATCGGCGACGATACCCAGGCCGATGCGCTCGCCTTCGCCGAGACGGTCGCAACGCATCCCGGCAGAATCGCCGCGGTGTTCGTGCGCCGCGCGCCGGGCGCGGAGATCGACGCGTTCGAGCAGGCCGCGCTCGATGCGATCGCTGCCGCCGGAGTGGAGCTATGGTCGGGTGAGAGCTGGGACGTCGGCGCCGATTTCCTCGCCGCGCTCGGCTTCACCCCCGGCGGCGAGACCGCGCAGATCGTCGAGGCTATCGACCAGGCCAAGGAAACCCCGCTATAGCCCCGCCGATGACGGAACGAACGGGGCGCAGGCGGATGGGATGGCTCGGCTGGACGGGCTTGGCGCTGCTCGCGCTCGCGCTCGGCTTCGGCGCCTGGCTGTGGCGCGCGGCGGACACCGACCCGGCCGGGACACTCGACGCGCTCGACGCGCGCTTCGCGCGCCAACGCGGTGCGGTGCTCGTCGCCAAGGCGCATTACGGCTCGGACCCGGCGCAAAAGCTGGCGCTCTACGTGCCACAGGGCGCTCTGCCCGCAGGCGGGTATCCGCTGGTGGTGTTCTTCCACGGCGGCGGCTGGCACTCGGGCGATCCTTACGCTTATGGCTGGATCGCGCGGGCACTCGCCGAAAAGGGCTATGCCAGCGCGCTGGTCGGCTATCGCCTCAACAAGCCCGGGCGGTTCCCCAACATGCTGCTCGACAGCGCGGCGGGCACGCGGTGGGTGATCGAGCATGCGGGCGATCATCGAATCGACGTTCGCCGCGCCGCGCTGATGGGCCATTCGGCCGGGGCCTACAACGCGACGATGCTCACGCTCGATCGCCATTGGTTGTCCGACGCGGGGGTGCCCGCAGGGACGGTCGCCGGGGCGGTCGTCCTTGCCGGACCGTCCGACTTCTACCCGTTCGCCAAGAAATCGTCGATCAACGCGATGAGCCATTGGCCGCGTCCGCAAGAGACCCAACCGGTCAATTACGTGCGCGCCGACGCGCCGCCGCTGCTGCTCGTCCACGGCACCAAGGATACCGTGGTGCGGCCGCGTAACGCGCGGATCCTGGCGCGGACGATGACCGAGGCGGGCGCGCCGACCAAGGCGGTGCTGTTCGAGGGCATGAGCCACAACGACCTCATACTCAAGCTGGCGCGGCCGTTCGACCGCGACCGCCGCATCGCCGACACCGTGTTTCCGTTTCTCGATCATGTGCTGACGGCCAAGCCCTCCGCTCATGCGGCTTCATCGCCGGTTCAGCGCTCCAAGGGTTAGCCGGGGCGACATGGCGCGCCACCTCCCCCGTCTGCTCGCGTGCCTCGCGGCGGGCCTGCTCGCGAGCCAGCCCGCGGTGGCGCAATCGATCCTGCGCGACGCGGAGACCGAAGCGCTGCTGCGCGACATGTCGGCGCCGCTGATCGCCGCCGCCGGGCTCGAGCCGAAGAACGTCGACGTCGTCCTGGTCGGCGATTCGTCGATCAACGCGTTCGTCGTCGGGGGGCAGGCGGTCTACCTCAACAGCGGGCTGATCGGCGCGGCCGACACCGCCAACGAGGTCCAAGGCGTGATCGCGCACGAGCTCGGCCACGTCACCGGCGGCCATGCGATCGGCACCGCCGGGCAAAAGGAAGCGGCGGGGATCACGCTAGTCAGCCTGCTGCTCGGCGTTGCCGCCGCGGCGGCGGGCGCGGGCGACGCGGCGCTCGGGATCATCGGCGCGGGCCAGAACGCGGCGCTGGGCAAGTTCCTCGCGTTCAATCGCAGCCAGGAATCCGCGGCCGACGCGGCGGGGGCGAGCTACCTCGCCAAGGCCGGCATTTCGGGGCGCGGCTCGGTCGACTTCTTCAAGAAGCTTCAGAACCTCGAATATCGCTACGGCTACGACGCGCGCAGCCCCGACGCGCAGTTCTATTCGACGCACCCCTCGTCGGGCGACCGCATCGCGACGCTGACCGACGTCTATGCCAAGGATCCGGCGTGGGACCGGCGCTCCGACCCCGAACTCGAGCGGCGCTTCCAGCTGATCAAGGCCAAGCTCTACGGCTTTATCGCCGAGCCGCGGCTGACGCTTCAGGCTTATCCCGAATACGTCACCACCGCGCCGGCGCGCTACGCCCGGGCCTACGCGTTCCACAAGGAGGCGCTGATCGACAAAGCGCTGGCCGAGGCTGACGCGCTGCTCGCGGCCGAGCCCGACAACCCCTATTTCCTCGAATTGAAGGGCCAGGTGCTGCTCGAATCGGGCAAGCCGCGCGAGGCGCTCGAACCGCTGCGCCGTGCGACCCAGCTGACCAACAACCAGCCGCTGATCGCGGGCACCTTCGGCCACGCGCTGGTCGCGACCGAAGACAAGACGCAATACGCCGAGGCCGAGCGCGTGCTCAAGGCCGCGGTCGCCAAGGACCGCGAGAACCCGTTCGCGTGGTACCAGCTCGGCGTCGTTTATGAGGCGCGCGGCGACACCCCGCGCGCGCGGCTGGCGAGCGCCGAGCAGCAGGCGCTGAGCCGCCAGATGAAGCTCGCGCTGGCCAGCGCGCAAGCCGCCGAGGCGAGCCTGCCCAAAGGCTCCCCCGACTGGCTGCGCGCGCAGGACATCGCGTTTCAGGCGCGCGCGGCGATCGAGCACGACAAGAAGCGCCGTTGAGCGAGACTCCCAAGGCCTGGCTCGCGGCGGCGGGCCTCGCGCTGGCCGCGCTCGGTGCGCTCGGCGGGTGGTGGTGGCAATCTCGCGATGACGCCGAGGTTTCGGCTACGCCCGGCAAGCTTGCCGCCGCCGGGATCGACGGCACCGAAAAGGCGGCGATCGAGGCGCTGGTGCGCGATTACATCCTCGAGCATCCTGAAATCCTCCCCGAGGCGATGCAGCGCTTGCAGTCGCGCGGCGATGCCGCGGTGGTGCGCGCCCAGCGCGCCGCGCTCGAGACCCCGTTCGCCGGCGCGGTGCTGGGCAACCCGTCGGCCAGGCTGACGCTCGTCGAGTTCAGCGACTATGCGTGCGGTTATTGCCGCCAGAGCGTCGGCGACGTCCGCGCGCTGATCGCCGCGCATCCCGACTTGCGGATCGTGGTCCGCGAGTTGCCGATTCTCAGCTCGGCGAGCGGCGATGCGGCGGAGATGGCGCTCGCCGCCGCCGGCCAAGGCAGGTACGCCGCGTTCCACGACGCGATGTTCGCCGGAGCACGGCCCGATGCGGCGAGCATCGCCGCGGCGGCGCGCGCCGCGCGGGTCCGGCCCGCCGCCGCCACGCCCGAGATCGCCGCCGAGATCTCCGCCAATCTCGATCTCGCGCGCAAGCTCGGGATCAACGGCACCCCCGCGTGGGTGATCGGCGACCGCCTGCTGGTCGGCGCGGTCGGGCGCGAGGCGCTCGAAGCCGCGATCGGCGAAGCGCGCGACAGGACATGACGTTTCGAGCCGCGCTCGCCGGCGCGCTGGTGCTCGCCGTGGCCGTGACGGCGCCGGCTCGAGCGGCGCCGATCCCCGCCGCGTTTGCCGAACTCCAGGCGCTCGACGCGCGGGTGCAAAGCGTCGGCTGGAAGCTCGCGCACGGCAACGCCCGGTTCTGCCGCGAGGTCCTTCCCGGGATCGGCCTCCAGCTTCAGGACGTCGCCAATTTTTCCGATCCGGCCGCGGTCCGCGCCGCTCTCGGACTTTCTGGCGAGATTGCGGTGGAGGCGGTCGCAGAAGGCTCGCCTGCCGCCCGCGCCGGCCTCGCCGCCAACGATACACTGAGCGCGGTCGCGGGAATCGACGTGTCCGCGCTGCCCCAAGCCAAGCCCGGAGATTACGCGCGGCTCGTCGGGCTGCACGACCGGATCGACGCCGCGCTGCGCACCGACGGGCGGGTCGAACTGGTCGGGGCCGGAAAAGCGCTGACGCTCGCCGGCGAGCCGGTCTGCGCGACGCGCTTCGAGATGCTCAGCGGGGGCCAGCGTGCCGCCGCCGACGGGCGCCGGGTGGTGATCGGGCGCAAGCTGGTCGAGACCCTACCCGAGGACGAGCTACTCGCCGCGGCTTTGGCGCACGAGCTCGCGCACAACGTGCTCGGCCACCGCGCCCGGCTCGACGCGTCGGGGCGCGCGTGGAGCAAGGTCAAGGCGACCGAGCGCGAAGCCGACCGGCTGATGCCGTGGCTGCTCGTCAACGCCGGCTACGATCCCGAGGCGGCGCTGCGGTTCTTCGGGCGGTGGGGCCCGGCGAACGACTATGGAATCTTCTCGAGCCCCGACCACGACCGGCCCAAGACCCGCGCCCGGCGCATCGCCGCCGAGATCGCGACGATGCGCGCCGTGCTCGGCGCCGACGGGAGGGCAGACTGGGCTCGCGACTTCAAGACGCTTGGCGGCTGACCCTTGTCGCCGCTTGACGGCGCGCGTGAATCCAAGAATGGCGGGCGTCATGAAGATGGACGCCATAACGACGGATAGGGTGGCCAAGCACGGCCTTTCGGTCGAGCGCCTGGCGCGGATCGACGCGTTCCTGACCGAGCGCTACCTCGTCCCCGGCAAGCTCCCCAACGCGCAGCTGATCGTCGCGCGCAACGGCGCGCCGGTCCACGCCTTCAAGGGCGGCAGCTTGCGCGCAGACGGCACCCCGCTGCCCGATGACGCGCTGTTCCGGATCGCCTCGATGACCAAGCCGGTCACCTCGATCGCGGCGATGCAGCTCGTCGAGCGATGCAAGATCGCGCTCGACGATCCCGTCGCCAAGGTGATCCCCGAGTTCGCCGAGCTCGGCGTCTATGCCGGCGGCGGCGGGGCGATACCCTTTGCGCCCGTCACGCGCCCGGGCGCGCCAATGCGCATCGTCGACCTGATGACGCACATGTCGGGGCTGACTTACGGGTTGCAGAACCGCAACAATATCGACCGCGCCTATCGCGAGCACGAGCTCGACGTGGCGCGCGCGCATCTCGACAGCCAGGGCTACGTCGAGGCGCTCGCCAAGCTGCCGCTCGAGTGCGCGCCGGGCGAGCGGTGGAACTATTCGGTTTCGACCGACGTGCTCGGCGTGGTCGTCGAGCGGGTCTCGGGGATGCGGCTCGGCGACTATTTTGCCGAGCACATCTTCGCCCCGCTGGGGATGACCGACACCGCGTTCGGCGTCGCGCCGGGTCAGGCGCACCGGCTGGCCGACGCGTACGGCTATCGCCCGGGCAAGCCGCCGCAGCGGGTCGACGAAGCCGGCAAGTCGAAGCTGCTCGAGCCGGGCAAGTTCGACAGCGGCGGCGGGGGACTGATCGGTACGCTGGCCGATTATCACCGCTTCGCTACCATGCTGCTGAACGGCGGCGCGCTCGACGGCGCGCGGATCGTCAGCCCCAAGACGCTCGCGCTGATGACCGCCAATCATCTGCCCGGCGGACAGGACCTGACCGCGCTGTCGCAAAGCCTGTTCTCCGAAAGCCAGAACGCCGGGGTCGGCTTCGGGCTCGGCTTCGCGGTCGTGATCGATCCGGCCAAGACGCTGATCCCGTGTTCGAAGGGCGAGTTCTACTGGGGCGGTGCTTATTCTACCGCGTTCTTCGTCGATCCGGTCGAGCGGATCACGTGCGTGTTCATGACCCAAATCTATCCGTCGTCGGCCTATCCGGTGCGCCGCCAGCTCAAGACCCTGATCTATTCCGCGCTCGAAGAGAGCTACGCCTGAGGAGAGCCCTCCGTGTCCGTCATCACCACGCACAAGCACGACGACGTGCTGGTCATCGTCTCGAACAATCCGCCGGTCAACGCGCTCGGCGCGGCGGTGCGCCAGGGGCTGGTCGCGGGGATCGAGCTGGCGCTCAGCGACGACAGCGTCAAGGCGGTGGTGATCCGCTGCGACGGGCGGACGTTCTTCGCCGGCGCCGACATCACCGAGTTCGGCAAGCCCCCCGTCGGGCCCAACCTCGGCGAAGCTCTCGACAAGATGGAGGCGAGCGACAAGCCGGTGGTCGCCGCGATCCACGGCACCGCGCTCGGCGGCGGGTGCGAGGTCGCGCTTGCCTGCCACTATCGTGTTGCGGTGCCGTCGGCCAAGATGGGGCTGCCCGAGGTCAAGCTCGGGCTGATCCCCGGCGCCGCCGGAACCCAGCGCCTGCCGCGGCTCGTCGGCGTCGCCGCCGCGCTGCCGTTGGTGGTCAAGGGCGATCCGATCCCCGCCAGGAAAGCGCTCGAGATCGGGCTGATCGACAGAATCGTCGGCGAGGACAGCCTCGAGGCCGACGCGATTGCCTTCGCCCGCGAAAAGATCGGCCACCCGGTGCGGCGCTCGTCCGAAGGCACGGCGCAGCAGGATGCGGTGCGCGATCCGACGATCTTCGACGCGTTCCGCCGCGACAACGCGCGCGGGCTGCGCGGGTTCGAGGCGCCCGAGGCGGGCATCCGGGCGGTCAAGGCCTCGACCGAAGGCAGCTACGCCGACGGGGTCAAGCGTGAGCGCGAGTTGTTCGTCAAGCTGATGAGCGGGTCGCAATCGGCGGCGATGCGACACTATTTCTTCGCCGAGCGCGCCGCCAACAAGATCGACGACGTCGACCCGAACGCGCCGCTGATCGCGATCCGCAAGGTCGGGGTGATCGGCGCGGGCACGATGGGCGGGGGGATCGCGATGAACTTCCTCTCGGCCGGCATCCCGGTGACGATCGTCGAGATGGAGCAGGACGCGCTCGACCGCGGCACGGGGACGATTCGGCGGAACTACGACAACAGCGCCAAGCGCGGGCGGATGAAACCGGAGCAAGTCGAAGCGGCAATGGCCGCGCTGACCCCTTCGCTCGAGTACGCCGACCTCGCCGATTGCGACCTGGTGATCGAGGCGGTGTTCGAGAGCATGGAGATCAAGAAGGAGGTGTTCGGCAAGCTCGACGGCATCGTCAAGCAAGGCGCGATCCTCGCCTCGAACACCAGCTACCTCGACGTCGACGAAATCGCCGGCGCGACCAAGCGGCCCGAGTTCGTGCTCGGCCTGCACTTCTTCTCGCCCGCCAACGTGATGAAGCTGCTCGAGATCGTCCGCGGCGAGAAGACCTCGGACTCGGTGCTGGCGACGTGCATGAAGCTCGCCAAGACCATCGGCAAGATCGCGGTGGTCGCGGGCGTGTGCCCGGGCTTCATCGGCAACCGCATGCTCAGCCCGCGCCAGCAGCAGGCGCAGGCGCTGATCCTCGAGGGCGCGAACTATTGGGACGTCGACGACGTGCTGCTCGAGTTCGGCTTTCCGATGGGGCCGTTCCAGATGGGCGACCTCGCCGGTAACGACGTCGGCTGGCACCGCGATCCCACCCGCGTCGAGACGATCCGCGAGGCGCTCTGCGCCGCCGGGCGGTTCGGCCAGAAAGCGGGCAAGGGCTGGTACGACTACGACGAGGCGCGCAACCGCACGCCTTCGGACGAGACCAAAGCCATCGTCGCCGAGTTCAACAAAAAGGCGGGCAAGCCGCAGCGCAGCTTCACCAAGGACGAAATTCGCGAGCGGCTGCTCTATCCGATGGTCAACGAGGGGATGAAGATCCTGTCCGAAGGCAAGGCGCAGCGCCCCAGCGACATCGATGTGGTGTGGATCAACGGCTACGGCTGGCCGCTTTACACCGGGGGGCCGATGCACTGGGCCGACACGATCGGCTACGACACGGTCGTCGCTGGGCTCGAGAAGCACGGGCTGCCGGTCGACGAAAGCTTGCGCGCCAAAGCAGCGGCCTAGAACAGCGCGCCGAGCTCGCGCTTCATGATCTTGCCGTTGGCGTTGCGCGGCAGCGTCTCGGTCACGAACACGATCCGGGTGGGCACCTTGAACGCGGCGAGGCGCGAACGGACGAGATCCTGGAGCTCGGCTTCGCTCGCGGTCTCGCCCGGGGCGAGATGGACCACTGCGGCGGGGACCTCGCCCAGCGTTGGGTGCGGTAGGCCGATCAGCGCGGCGTCGGTCACCGCGGGGTGGTCGTAGAGGACGTTCTCGACCTCGCTCGAATAGATGTTCTCGCCGCCGCGGATGATCATGTCCTTGGCCCGGTCGACGATGTAACAAAACCCTTCGGCGTCGAGCCGGGCGAGGTCGCCGGTGCGGACCCAGCCGTCGACGAAGGTCTCGGCGGTCGCCTCGGGCCGGTGCCAGTATCCCTTCACGATCATCGGCCCGCGCGCCCACAGTTCGCCAACTTCGCCGGTGGGCAGCTCGCGCGTGGCGTCCTCGTCCATGATCCGTAGGTCGGCGACGGGCACGGACGGGCCGCAGCTCGTCGGCCGGTTGAGGTAATCCTCCGCGGAGTGCCCGGTCACCGTCGCCATCGTCTCGGTCATCCCCCAGCCGTTGCCGGGGAGCGCGCCGAACACCTCGCGGATCTTGCGCACCAGCTCGGGCGCCGAGGGCGCGCCGCCGTATGCGATCGCCTCGAGGCTGGAGAGGTCGTACTTCTCGCGGTCGGGATGCTCGATCATCTGCCAGGCGATCGTCGGCACCCCGCCGGTGACGTTGACCCGCTCGCGCTGAATGATCTCGAACGCCTGCACGACGTCCCACTTGCGCATATAGATCGTGGTGTGCCCGGCGTAGAGCGCGCCCATCAGCCCGGCCGAGCAGGCGGTGACATGGAACAGCGGGATCACCGTCAGCGCGACGCGTGGGACCGGGTCGGGCAGCGGCTCGCCGCGGCGGCGGATCGTGCGCGCCGCGCCCCACGCGCT
>DATLDS010000087.1:0-4704 GCA_035525735.1 Novosphingobium sp. | reverse complement strand
ACGAGTCCGCGCCCATCGCCGAACCCGCCCGAAGCGAGGATCGGAATCTTGACCTTGTCGACCGCGGCGGGGATCAGGATCAGGCCCGGAATGTCGTCCTCGCCCGGATGGCCGGCGCATTCGAAGCCGTCGATCGAAATGACGTCGATCCCGGCGCGCTCGGCCGAGAGAGCGTGGCGCACCGCGGTGCATTTGTGGAGGATCACCACGCCGTGCGGCTTGATCGCCTCCCACACCTCGCGCACCGCGGGCGTGCCCGCGGTTTCGAAGATGCGCACGCCGCCGTCGAGCGCGGCCTTGGCATAGCCGTTGTAGTCGGGCGCGTTGATCGTCGGGAAAACCGTGATGTTCACGCCGAACGGCTTGTCGGTCATCGCGCGGCAGCGTTCGATCTCCGCCGCGAGCGCCGCCGGCGTCGCCTGGGTCAGCGCGGTAAGGATGCCCAAGCCCCCCGCGTTCGACACCGCGCTCGCCATCTCGGCGGTGCCGACCCATTGCATCCCGCCCTGGACGATGGGGTGCTCGATTCCGAGCAGCTCGGTGATGCGGGTGGTGAAAGGCATGGTCGGGGGATCTTTCTGGGCTGGTGTGGCGGTGCAGTCAGTCGCTAGCGAACCATTCTCTACCTGATTTCCTTGCTTGGTAGAGCGACCAAGGGGGTGGGTGACGATTCCCCATCGTCCCCAAGGACAGTATCGTCGATTGGCCTTGACCGCTATCGGGCGCGGGATGGCTCTCAAGACGCAGATCGTGGTCGTCGGCGGCGGTGCGGGCGGGCTGGCCCTGGTTCGCCGGCTGGGCGCGAAGCTGGGGCGCAAGCGGCACGACATCATTCTGCTCGAGAAAAATCTGACGCACGTCTGGAAGCCGCTGCTTCACGAAGTGGCGGCCGGATCGCTCGACGCCAATCTCGACGAGGTCGGCTATCGCGAGCATTGCCACCGCTGGGGCTATCGCTTCTTCCTGGGAAGCCTCGCCGGGATCGACCGCGAGGCGCGAGAAGTGCTGGTCGACCCGCTGCTCGACGACGACGGCAGCGAACTGATCGGCCCGCACCGGATCCGTTACGACTACCTGGTGCTCGCCACCGGGTCGGTCACCGACGATTTCGCCACGCCGGGAGCGGCGCGGCACTGTCTGTTCCTCGACGACCGCAACGGCGCCGACCGCTTCCGCACCAAGCTCCTCAATCAGTGCCTGCGCGTCTCGCGGGCCATGCAGACCGATCCGGCGGCCGATGCGCACGTGCGCATCGCGGTGGTGGGGGGAGGAGCGACGGGGGTCGAGCTCGCCGCCGAACTGTTCAACGCGGCCGGCGCGCTGCAGTACTACGGCCTGGAAGTGTTCGAACCTACGCGGCTTGCGGTGACGCTGATCGAGGCGGGCCCCCGCATCCTTCCCGCGTTGCCCGAAAAGCTCGCCGCGGCCGCGCAGCGCGAGCTCGAAGCGCTCGGCGTGCGCGTGCTGACTTCCTCCCGGGTCGCGCGGGTGACCGCCGATGCGGTCGAGACCTCAGGCGGTGAAGCGATCCCGGCCGAGATCAAGGTCTGGGCGGCAGGGGTCAGAAGCGCGCCGGTGCTTTGCGGGATCGGCGGACTCGAGACCACGGCGAACTGCTCGCTGGTCGTCAGCGAGACACTCCAGACGACGCGTGACCCGCGGATCTTCGCGATCGGCGATTGCGCGCACTTCGTTCCGAAGGGCGAAGCTCGGGCGGTGCCGCCGCGGGCGCAAGCGGCGCACCAGATGGCGAACACCGCGTATCGCAATCTGCTGGCGCTGATGACCGGCAAGCCGTTGCGGTGTTTCGTCTATCGCGACCACGGCTCGCTCGTCTCGCTCAGCCGGTTTTCCACGGTCGGGAGCCTAATGGGCAACCTGATCGGCGGACGGATGGCGATCGAGGGGCGGCTGGCGCGACTGGTCTACAAGTCGCTTTACCGCATGCACCTGATCGGCGTGCACGGTTGGGCCAGGGGCATCAGCCTGCTGCTCATCGGACGGGTGAACCACATCGTCCGGCCGCGGCTCAAGCTGCACTGAGCGGTCCCGCGCAAGGTTCGCACACTACGGTTGGAGCGAACAGCGAGTCGATCACCGCCCCAGCCTGAGCCCGGCCCACAGCGTGCGCGGCTCGCCCAGATCGATCGAGCCGCCCTGGTTGCGCGTGACGACGCGCTTGTCGGTCAGGTTCTCGCCCCGCAGCACCAGCGAGAAGCCGCGCGCAAGCGGCACTTGCGCGAAGGCCTCCAGCGTGGTGGCCTTAGGTAGCGCGTCGGTCTCGAGGTCGTCCTCGAACTGGCGGCCGACATGGCGCAGCGTCGTCGCCAGCCGCCAGCCGTCGCCCGGCTGCCACGACAGCGTTCCGCTCGCCGCGAGCTTGGGCGTTTGCGCCGGACGCTTGCCGTCGAGCGGCGCGCTGGCCCCGCTCGCCTCGACTTCGGCGTCGGTCAGCGCCAGCGAGCCGTCTAACCCGAACGCGCCGAAGCGAAGCCCCGCGCCGAACTCGAGCCCGCGCGAGCGTACCGCGTCCACGTTGCGCCGCTCGCGCAAGTTGGGAGCGATGGTGACGTTGGCGATCGCGTCCTTGACCTTGTTGTCGAACGCGGTGGCCGACAGGGTGACCGCGGGCGAGGGCAACCAGTCGACCCCCGCCTCGAACCCGCGCAGCCGCTCGTTGTCGAGCGCGGCGTTGGCGCGGGTGGTGACCGGGAACACCACGAACGGGCGGTACAGCTCGTTGAGCGTGGGCAGCCGCAAGCCGCTGTAGGCCGCGCCGCGCACTTGCAGCCCGCCGCCGAGCTTGGCCACCGCGCCGCCGCGCAGGCTGAGGTCCCAGCCCGAGCGGTTGGCGAAACGGGCGTTGATCGTGGGAATGCCCGCGGCGTTGGCCTCGCGGAAATAGCCGTTGCGCACGGTCCAGCGGTCGGCGCGGACGCCGCCGGTCAGGACAAGGTCGCCCAGCGTCAGATCGTTCTCGACGAACAGCCCGAGATCGGAGTTGCGCCCGCCCGCGCGGCGGCGCGTGGTGACCAGCCCGGTAACGGCGCTGTAGGCTTCTTCCAGCAAGCCGCCGGTGGCGAGGCGATAATCGACCCCGAGCCGGGCGACATTGCCGGGCCCGAGCGGCGGACGGACCTCGAGCTTGCCGCCGAGCCCGGTCGAGGGCGTGCGGCGCTGGTCGAGCGTCTTGCGAAAGCTGGTCGAGCTGATCACGATGTTCGAGAAATCGCGCGCCTGGACATAAGCCAGCACATCGAACTGCCAGCGCCCGCGCCCGACCAGGCGCAGGCTGGCGTCCTGGCCGCTGCTGCCGCTGTCGGCGCCGGCGAAGCGCAAGGTCCGCTCGTCGTCGAAGGCGAGGCCGCGAACCTGGAGCTCGACCGCGTCGGTCAGCGGCGCGACCGCGCGCAGGCCCGCCGACCAGCTGTCGAACCTGGCGCGCGCGGTGGCGGCGACACGTTGCCCCCTGGGCGTGGTGAAGAACCCCTTCCCGCGGTCCCAGCGGCCGCCGATCACCGCGAAGCCGCGGCCGAGCTCGGGGGCGAGCGTGGCCGAAGCCTCGCTCTCGCCGCGATCGTTGACCAGCACTCCTGCGGTGGTGAGGCCGAGCTCGGCCGCGCCCGCGCTTTCGAGCTCGATCGTTCCGGCGACCGCGCCCGCGCCGAACGCGCCCGATCCGCCGCCGCGGGTGACGCGGACCCGCGAGAGCCGTTCGGGCGCCAGCGCGCTCAATGGAATGTAGCCGAAGAACGGGTCGGCCATCGGCACACCGTCGAGCAGCACGAGGCTGCGGCTGGTGGCGTTGCCGCCCAAGGCGCGCAGCGTCACGCCTTGAGCCGAAGGGTTCGACGAGCGGCTGTCCGACCGCCGGAACTGCTGGAACCCCGCGACCGAGCCGAGCACGTCCTCGATCCGCCCCGAAGCCGAGCGGAGCAAAGCGTCGCGGTCCAGCTCCTGAACGTCGTAAGCCGGGGTGGCGGGGGTTTGCTCGAGCCCGTGGCCGGTGACCACGATCGGCGCAGACGGCTCGTCCTCGGCGGCTTCGGCGGCGTGCGCGGCCAGCGGCACGAGGGCGAGCGGCAGGGCAAGATAGCGCGTGTGTCGCATGGGCGGCGGAAGATAATCCAATGGAATGGCGGAGCGGGAGGGATTCGAACCCTCGATACGCTTTTGGCGCATACTCACTTTCCAGGCGAGCGCCTTCGACCACTCGGCCACCGCTCCGCATGCCCGGGGGCGAGCGGCGCCCTAAGCCGCGCGGTTGGCGATGGCAAGGCGGGCGGCACGCCGCTAGGCTCGGGCGATGACGCGAACGATCGGCGTGGCGCCCAGCGCGGAGGAAATCGAGGTGATCGCGCGGCGCACGCTGGCGCGGCTGCCCGCGCGGTTCGCGGCGCATCTGGACGGCATCGTGCTGCGGGTCGAAGAGCTCGCCGACGACGAAACGCTCGACGCGCTGGGGATCGACGAGCCGTTCGAGCTGACCGGAATCTACGAAGGCCGCCCGCTGACCGAGCGCTCGATCGATCACTCGGGCGCGCTGCCCGACCGCATCCGCCTGTTCCGCGGGGCCATCCTCGACGAATGGGCCGAGCGCGGCGACGAGACGCTCGAGCATCTGGTGGCGCACGTGGTGATCCACGAGGTCGGGCATCACTTTGGGTTGTCGGATGAAGCGATGCACGCGCTGGAGGAGCAAGC
>DATLDS010000024.1:0-3030 GCA_035525735.1 Novosphingobium sp. | reverse complement strand
GATCTAAATCACGGGGACGTATTTCACCGCGCGTGGGGGGTAATCTATTTGGGGGTCGCTCCCCACCGTCGCCTGGGGGGTGGCGCCTATCGTGTTGGCATAGGTCGCGCGCGCGCCGTCGACCGTGTCGCCGACGGGCGTGAGCGCGCCGCCGACGAGCTCGCGCCGCCCCGGATCGCTCCACGCGACATCGAACACCCTCTCGTGCGCGTTGCCGGCCTTGTCGACCCAGCCCTTGACCACCTGGACGCGGTCGAGGTTGGCCCCGTCGGGGTCCTTGAGCGCCGAGACCACGAAGCTCGGTCGTCCGGTTCCGGCCCGGAGCGTCCCGCCCATCGGCACCCCGCGGCGATAGCCCGCGCGGACCCAGTCGCGCTTGAGGTCGTTGCCGGTGAAGTCCCAGCCGCCGAAGAACCGCACGATCATTCGCGGCCCGGTCGTGGCGTAGACCTCGCGCCGCAGCATCGCGTCCCAAATCGCGTGGCGGGTGTTGGCGGTCGCCCACACTCCGGCATAGCCGCCGGCGAGATAGTGCCAGCCGATCCGGCCGCCGCTGCGCCCCAGGTTCTGGGGCTGCGTCGCGCGCTTCGCGCTCGGCTCGTTGCCGGTGTGCTTGCCGAAGAAGTTGTCCTCGTCGCCGGTCGAGAGCGCGGTGTGGCTGTCGGTCGAGCCGATCACGCCGAGCTTGTAGGGATTGACCCCGGTCTTGCCCTGGATCGTCAGCCCACGCTTGAGCGCCTCGCGCACGTATTCGCCGGCGAACATGTCGGGCGTCTTGGTCTCGGCCATCGCCAGGTCGCCGAGCTCCCACCCGGCGACGCCGAACCCGGCGAACTCGTCGTTGGGTGAGAGGAACGGGTGCGCCTCGCTGTCGCCCTTGATCTGGGTGATCTCGACCAGCGGCTCGTGCGCGAGACGGCGCCTGGCATAGGCAGCGGTCATCGGCCCGCCGCCGGGCTGGGTGAGCTGGAACATCAGCCCGTTCGACAAGTTCGAATTGTGCGGGATCGCCAGCACGCGGCCGTGCGTTTTTTTCTCGTAAGCGTCCATCCAGGCCCACAGGCCGTCGGGGATCACGGTTCCGCCGAGCGCGCCGAGCGGCACGATCTGGCGCACCCGCGCGCCGCCGTCGCGGAAGATGACGTTGCGGTGGAGGTTCTTGCCGCCGTCCATCAGCGTGTACTCGAAGCCGAGCAGGGCGGTGAACTTGCCCGGCTCGTTGTAGCGCTCGACCGTGTCGATGTGCTTGTCCCAGATCGAGCGGGTGCGCTTGGCTCCGGCCTCGCGGTCCATCATCGTCGGCGGCAGCCGGTTGTGCGCGGCGGCGTCGATCAGCTCGGCGGTTGCCTTCTGCGAGCCTTCGGGGCCGCTGTTCATCAGGTCGTGCCAGCGGCGCATCTGCGGATCGCGGATCATGACGCGCGGCGCCTCGGCCAGCGCCCTGGTCGCGCCGAGCCCGTCCGAGTGGTCGGTGATCACCAGCCAGTCGAGCGGGCGCGCCAGCTTGGCCTTGATCCCGGTCGAGGCGGTGACTTCCTCGCCGCGCGCGAAGCGCAGCGCTTCCTCCGGCCCGAGCCGCACGCCGAAGCCGAACGCATCGACCGAGTTCGAGGTGTGAAGGTGCGCGTCGCCCCAAAACACGCGCTCGGGGAACTCGCTCGCCTTGACCCCGGCGTCGCTTTTTTCCTCAACGCGCCGCGCCAGCGGATTGCCGTCACACCCGGCCAGCGCCAGCGCCAGCCACGCAACCCCGACGATTGCCCGCATCGTCCGTCTCCCCGATCCCGGCGCGAGCATGACTCGATTCGCGCCGCCGCGCGAGTCTCGTTTTGCAACCTACCGTGTCAGGCGCCGCGCCAGCCACTCCGCCGCCTGGGCGGGCGATCGCTTGCCGGACTCGCGATCGACCTGGTAGTTCGCCTCGCGCATTGCCGCCACCGGGATCGCGCCGACCACGGGCTCGAGCGCGCCACGACACTTCGCCGCCGCCGCGCAGCGCGACGAGGCGAGCAGCAGCGCGTCGTAATTCGGGATCGCGCTGCGCGGGTCGGCGAGCACGGTGAGCTTGTCCGCCGCGATCCGCCCGTCGGACGAGAACGCGGTGATCACTTGGGCGTCGCCGCTGGCGAGCGCGCGGTACATGAAAGTCGGGCTGTACTTGCGCGTCGCGGCGAAGCGCAGCGGATAGGCCGCCTTGACCGCCGCCCACTCGGGCCGGTCGAGGAACTCGAGATCGGCGCCGAGCGTCAACTTGGGCGCGGCGGCGACCAGGTCGGCGAGGCTGGCGAGCCGGTTGGCCTTGGCCACGTCGCCGCGCATCGCGAAGGCATAGGCGTTCTCGAACCCCAGCGCGCCGATCAGCCGCGCGCCCTGCGGCCGATTGAGGCGCTCACCGATGCCCAGCAGCATCGCCGCGCGGGGCGGGTTGTCGGCGCGCTTGAACTCGTTGGTCCACAGCGTCCCCGCGTAATCGACGTAAACGTTGATATCGCCCGCTTCCAGCGCGCGGAACACCACCGCCGAACCGAGTCCCTCGCGGTACTCGACCGCGTAGCCCGCGCGCTCGAGCCGTGCGCCGATCAAGCGGGCGAGGATGAACTGCTCGGAGAAATTCTTGGCCCCGACGACGATCGTCTCGCGCCGTTCGGCCGCGCGCGGCCACGCCGCCCAGGCCAGACCCAAGGCGAGGATCGCCAACCCGATCCACGCGAGCGCCGGCCGCCGCGCGCCGATCCCGTGCTCGACAAGCGCGAGCAAGCCGTCGACGGCGAGCGCCAGCGCGGCGGCGGCGAGGCAGCCGGCGAGCACCGTCGCCCAGTTCTGCGTCTGCAAGCCCGCGAAGATTGGATCGCCCAGGCTCGGCTGGCCGATCGTGGTCGACAGCGTCGCCGCGCCGATCGTCCACACCGCCGCGGTGCGGATGCCCGCCATGATGTAGGGCGCAGCCAGCGGCGCTTCGACCAACCGCAGCTTCTGCCAGCCGGTCATGCCGACCGCGTCGGCGGCTTCAATCACGCCCGGGTCCATCTC
>DATLDS010000022.1:0-11882 GCA_035525735.1 Novosphingobium sp. | reverse complement strand
CGAATCGCTCACCCCGCCAACGCCTCGGCGTCGAGCGCGTAAAGCACCTCGGCGCCCGCCATCGCCGCGTGCTTGACCCCGCGGGCCTCGGCGGCGAGCTGGTCGTTGAACCAGCGCGCGACCACGGACTTCGCCGCGTTGTCCGGCGCAAAGCGCGCCTGACGGAGCAATTGCCACCCGGCGACCGCGGTCGCGGCCATCTCGAGGAACGGCACGCTGCCGGCGAGGCGATCGTCGATCGAGGCGTCGCTCATCCATCGCGCCACCGCGCGGCAGTCCTCGGCGAGCGCGGCAAGCTCGCCCTCTCCTTCGCGCGCGACATCGGCGAACAGCGCGTCGAGCACCGCGCCGCCCTCGTAACCGAGCTTGCGCGTGACCAGGTCGGCGGCCTGGATGCCGTTGGTGCCTTCGTAGATCGGCGCGATCCGCGCGTCGCGATAGTGCTGCGCGGCGCCGGTCTCCTCGACGAAGCCCATCCCGCCGTGGACCTGCACCCCGAGGCTGGCGACCTCGCAGCCGACGTCGCTGCCCCACGCCTTGATCAGCGGGACCAGGCAATCGGCACGCCGCTGTGCCGCCTCGTCGCCCAGCGCGCCGCGGTCGACCTGGCCGGCGGTGTAGTAAAGCAGCGCGCGCGCGCCTTCGGTCAGCGCGCGCATCCGCAGCAGCATTCGCCGCACGTCGGGATGCTCGACGATTCTCACCGAACGCTTGTCGGGCGATCCGGCGCGTGCCGACTGAACGCGCTCGCGGGCATAGGCCTGCGCGGCCTGGAGCGCGCGCTCGGCGATCTGCGGGCCCTGGCTGCCGACGTTGATCCGCGCCGAGTTCATCATCGTGAACATCGCCTTGAGGCCCTCGTTCTCGCGGCCCACCAGCTCGCCCACGCACTCTCCGTTCTCGCCGTAAGCCATCGTGCAGGTCGGCGAGGCCATGATCCCCAGCTTGTGCTCGATCCCGACGCAGCGCACGTCGTTACGCGGGCCGATCTCGCCGTCGTCGCCGACGAGGTACTTGGGCACCGTGAACAGCGAGATCCCGCGGCTGCCCTCGGGCGCGCCGGGGGTGCGCGCGAGCACGAGGTGGACGATGTTGCCGGCGAGGTCGTGCTCGCCGAAAGTGATGAAGATCTTGGTCCCGCGGATCGACCAGGTCCCGTCGTCGCGCGGCGTCGCCGTCGTGCGCAGCGCGCCGACGTCGCTGCCCGCCTGCGGCTCGGTCAGGTTCATCGTTCCCGACCATTCGCCGCTGACCAGCTTGGGCAAGTAGCGCGCTTTCTGGCCGTCGCTGCCGTGGTGATGGATCGCCTCGATCGCCCCGACGGTCAGGATCGGAAGCAGCGAGAACGCCATGTTGGCGGCGCCGATCGTCTCGAGCACGCACGTCGCAAGGCTGAACGGCAGGCCCTGACCGCCGAACGCCTCGGGCCCCGCGATGCCGTTCCAGCCCTGCTCGACGAACGCCTGATACGCCTCGCGGAAGCCCGCCGGCAGCGTCACCACGCCGTTGGCGAGCCGCGCGCCTTCGAGGTCGCCGGCGCGGTTGAGCGGCGCCCACTCGCCCGCCGCGAACGCGCCGATTCCCTCGACGATCGCCTCGATCACGTCGTCGCTCGCCGCGGCGAAGCGTTCGTGCGCGGCGAGCTCGTCGATCCCGGCGCAAGCGCGCAGCGCGAGCAGCTGGTCGGCGGAAGGTGCGGCGAACGCCATGCGCTTTTCCTTGAAGGCCCCGGAAGCCCGCCTATAGCCGCCGCCGTGGCCTCGACCAATCCCCGCATCGCCGGCCCCGAGGCGCTCGACGAGGCGGCCGGGATTCTCCGCGCGGGCGGGGTCGTCGCGGTGCCGACCGAGACCGTCTACGGCCTCGCCGGCCGTGCCGACAGCGACGAGGCGGTCGCCGCGATCTTTCGCGCCAAGGGTCGCCCGTCGTTCAACCCGCTGATCGTCCACGTCGCCGATGTCGCGGCGGGCGAAGCGCTGGCGCGGTTCGACGAGCGCGCGCGAAGGCTGGCCGAAGCGTTCTGGCCCGGCGCGCTGACGCTGGTGCTGCCGCGCCGTGCCGAGGCCGCGCTCGCGCCCGCGGTCAGCGCGGGGCTGGGCACGATCGCGCTGCGCTGTCCCGCGCACCCGCTCATGCGCGCGCTGCTCGAAGCGTGCGGCTTCCCGCTCGCCGCGCCCAGCGCCAACCGCAGCGGCGCGCTCAGCCCGACCACCGCCGCGCACGTCGCCGCCTCGCTCGGCGACGCGGTGCCGTTGATCGTCGACGGCGGGGCGTGCGCGGCGGGGCTCGAATCGACCATCGTCGCGTTGCGCGACGACGGTTCGTGGAGCTTGCTGCGACCGGGGCCGATCGAAAAGTCCCAGATTTCCGAGCTTCTCGGCGCGGCCAATGAAGCCGTGGCGTCATCGGGCACGATCGAGGCGCCGGGCCAATTGGCGAGCCATTACGCGCCGTCGAAACCGTTGCGGCTGAGCGCTGGGCGGGCCGAGGCCGGCGAGTTCCTGATCGGGTTCGGCGCGGTGGCGGGCGATGTCAGCCTGTCGCCCGACGGTGACCTCGCCGAAGCCGCGGCGCGGCTCTATCGCTGTCTATGGGAAGCGGACGCCGCCCCGCAGGACGCCATCGCGGTCGCGCCGGTGCCCCATGAGGGGATCGGCGCGGCGATCAACGACCGTCTGAAGCGGGCGGCCGCCTAGTCGCCTTCATAGGGCAGCCCTGGCAGCAGCGCGTCGATCTCGGCCCTGAGCCCGGCGGCCTTGGCACAGGCCTCCTCGTCGCCGTCGTCGCATTTCTTGGTCTGCTTGGCGAACGCGCGCTCGAGCTTGCCGACCTTCTCCTCGCGCTGGCGGATTTGCTTGCCGCGCTTCTGGTCGGCTTCGGACTGGCTGGTGGTGACCGCGTCGACGCCCGCACCGACCGCGTCGACCCCGGTCTTGGCGACTTTGACCGGCAGCGTGACGACGTCGACCACGGTGCAGCCGGACAGCGCGAGCGCGCCGATCAATGGGAAAGTCAAACGCGTCATGAGAGCGACCCCGCGCTGCTGGTTGGCTGGAGGCTCGTAGCAGCGCGGGATTGCCGTGTCGTGAATTAGGGGCCCTAAGCCTTGGGCTTGTCGCCGCTCGGCTTCGTCTCGGCGCTCGCCGCACCGGCCTCCGGCGCGGGTTCGCAGACCAGCCGGCCCGAGCCCATCGTGTTGACCTTGCACGTCGCGCGCCCGATCACCCGGACTTCGCCCGAGCCCATGATGTTGGCCCTGACGTTGCCGTCCGAGGCGAACGAGCTGTCGCCCGAACCGGCGATGTCGACGCGTGCGTCGTCGACCGTCAGCGCGTCGAGCCGCGCGTCGCCGCTGCCCGCGATCGAGAGCTTGAGCGCCTTGGCCGCGCCCGCCGCGCGATAGCTGCCCGATCCGGCGATCTCGACCTTGAGTGAATCGGTTGCGACCCGCTGCGTCTCGACCGTGCCCGATCCGGCGATCGTCACCCGCGCCTCGTCGGCGGCAAGGTCGGCGGCGTCGATCCGCCCCGATCCGGCCATCGTCAACCGGCTCGGCGCGGGCATCGTAACGTTGACCGTGACGCGCGCCTCGTCGCCGTCCCACTTGCCGTTCTTGCGGAGGATGCCGAGCTTGCCGTTCTTGAGCGTGAAGCGCATCGCGTCGGTGACCGCGGCATCGCCGTCGACCGTGATCGCCAGCTTGTCGCCGGTGGCGATGCGCACGGTGTCGGGGCCGAGCAGCACCACTTCGTTCGGCGCCTCGCCGGTGAGGTCGAGCTCGGACAGGCGCTGCCCTTCCTCGCCGTTGATCGAGACGTGCATCTTGTCGCAGCCGCCGCTCGCCGCGGCGGCGAGCGCGAGGCCGGCGATGGGGGCGAGGCCGCGCAGGATCGACTTGAGACTCATGGGAATGCCTCCGTGATTTTCATGGCGTGATGTGTATTAACACGGTAATACACGAGAGCACGGAGTCGAGGCAAGCGGTTCGGCGAACGCGCGACCCGGGCCGACGAGTGGCGCGCAACGCAAAAAGGGCCGCCGGTTTCCCGACGGCCCTCCTGGTGATGCTTGCGCCGCCGTCAGATCAGGCGGGGACCTCGTAATACTTCGGCGCGTGCTCGTTGAGGATCGCGAGGATCTTCTTGAGCGCGGTCGGCTCGTCGGTCTTCTCCATCGCGGCGAGCTCGCGCGCGAGCCGCGACGAGGCGGCCTCGAAGATCTGCCGTTCCGAATAGCTCTGCTCGGGCTGGTCGTCGGCCCGGAACAAGTCGCGCGTCACCTCGGCGATCGAGACGAGGTCGACCGAGTTGATCTTGGCCTCGTACTCCTGCGCGCGGCGCGACCACATCGTCCGCTTGACCCGCGGCTTGCCGGTCAATGTGTCGAGCGCTTCCTTGAGGGTCTTGTCGCTCGACAGCTTGCGCATCCCGATCGATTCGACTTTGTTGACGGGCACGCGGAGCGTCATCCGCTCCTTCTCGAAGCGGAGCACGTAGAGCTCGAGCTGCATCCCCGCGATTTCCTCGCGCTGCAATTCGATCACCCGGCCGACCCCGTGCTTGGGATAGACCACATAATCTCCGACATCGAAGGCGAGCGCCTTGACGACCATGGTGCGTCCTTTCGTGGGCGGGTTCGCGGCGCTCCGGCGATGGCGAGGAGCCCGCGACAAAGGGCTCCGGTCAACCCGCCCGCTGCCCCGGGCCGGCTGCTCTCGCTTCTGATCGGAGGGGCGCCGAAATCCTGCCTTGGCTGGTGGTGTGACGCGAACCCGTCGCCGAGTCCGCCGCTTGGCTGATTATATAGCACGACGGCAACAATATTTCCACCCCCGCGTGCGCGGGGGCGAACCAACGCCGAATCGTTGCGAAATGCGCCGGTGGGCGGCGCGGCGTCAGTCGCCTTCGCCGGGCTCGGGCGAGAAGTACTTGTCGAACTTGCCCTCCTCGCCCTTGTGCTCATCGGCGTCGGCGGGCGTTTCCTTGTTGGTGGTGATGTTGGGCCACTCGGCCGAGAACTTGGCGTTGAGCTCGAGCCACTGCTCGAGCCCGCTTTCGGTGTCGGGAAGGATCGCCTCGGCCGGGCACTCGGGCTCGCACACGCCGCAGTCGATGCATTCGCTGGGGTTGATCACCAGCATGTTCTCGCCTTCGTAGAAGCAGTCGACCGGGCAGACCTCGACGCAGTCCATGTACTTGCAGCGGATGCAAGCGTCGGTGACGACATAAGTCATGGCTCGGTTGCTTTCTGTGCTGCGCCGCGGCTGTCGGGCGCTGCTATGGCGAAGTCGCCCACCTCGTCAAGCGCCCCGTCCAGCGTCCGGTAGCAGGCCTGCGCCTCGAGTGCGGGGCCGCGGCGCCGCGGCAACGCAAGGAGTTCGATCACCCGGACCCGCGTGCCGGTCGGAACGGTCAGCATGTCGCCGACCGCGACCGGGTGCGCGGGCCGTTCGGCGCGCCGGCCATTGACGCGGATATGACCGGCCAGCGCTGCGTGCTGCGCCAGGCTGCGCGTCTTGGCGAGCCGCAGGAACCACAGCAGCTTGTCGAGGCGCAGGGTCGCGCCGCTCATCCCCCCCACCCGGCCAGCGCCGCGAACGCCCCCGCCGGGGCGGCGGCGGGCACCGCTTCGCGGGGGACGGCCCGCGGCTGGAGCGGGCGCCATTCGTAAAGCAGCGGCGCGGGCGGGCCGTAGGCGCCTGCTGCCAGCGCGCGCCCGGGCAGCGGGCGGAAGCCGGCGAGGCGCAGCAGCTGTGCCAACCCCGCGGGCTCGAGCCCCATCGACCGCGCCAGCGCGGGATCGAGCGCGAAGCGCCGCCGCCGCCCCAAGGACGTTTGGGCGACGCGAGCTTCATGCGCCGCGCGGATCAGCTTCTCGGCCATGTCGACGCGCAATTGCTGCCCGCCGAGTCGGCGATAGCCGAGCGCGGCCGGCAGGCCCGTCAGCACTGGCGGCATCCGCGCCGCAGCGCGCGCCGGGCGTAACCCTGCGAGCCGCGCCAGCTCGCCCCACAGCGCCAACGCCGTGGGACGCAGCATCGCGGGGACGAACACATCGAGCGCCCCGACCCTGACGCCAAGCCGCCGCACCGCGTCGCGCTGCCCGGGCGCCAGCGCATCGAGCCGCGATTCGCCGCGCGGGATCACACCCCCTGCCTCGACCAGCATGAGCGCCAGCGCGCGCAGCTCGGCGCCGGCCGCGCGATCTGCCAGCGCGCGCTCGATCGCGTGAAGCGGCCCGAGCTCCACCCCGACGCGACGCTCGAGCCAGCCCGACAGCGCCGCGGCGAGCGCCTCACGCGTCGCCGCAGGCAAGGCATCGAGCGCCGGGTCGAGCCGCACCTTGGGCGCAAGCAGCGCACGCCCCCGCTCGATCCGCGCCATCGGCTCGCCGTCCCACGCCAGCGCGCCGCCCTCGCCCAGCGCGATTCGCGCGGGATCTTCGAGCAGCGCCGCGGCGCGCGTCGCGAGCAGCCCGGGCAAGTGGCGCTCGGCGGCGGCGAGCAGCAGGCGGTGATCGTCGGCGCGCGCGCGCGGGTCGACGCGGAAGCGAAAGCCCTCGAGCGTGCCGATGCGCTCGCCGTCAACGTAAACCCCGGCATCCTCGCTAAGCTCGACCGGAAGCAGCGCGGCGTCGGGGCCGAGCTTCCTCATCAGCACCGTCGTGCGGCGGTTGACGAAGCGCTCGGTCAGCCGCGCGTGAAGCGCGTCGCTGAGCCGCGCCTCGGCGGCGCGGGCGCGCGCCGCCATCTCGTCGCGCGCCAGCACCCAGTCGGGGCGCTGTGCGACGTAGGCCCAGCTGCGGATCGCCGCGATCCGCCCCTGGAGCGCGTCGATGTCGCCGTCGGTGCGGTCGAGCTCGGCGATCGCCCGCGCCACGTAGTCAGCGCCCAGGTGGCCGGAGCCGGCCGATAGATCCTGCCACAACCGCGCGACGAAGCGCGCGTGCGGGTCGGTCCCGTGCGCGCGAAAGTCGGGCAGGCGGCAGGCTTCCCAGAAGCGCCGCACCGCGTCTGCCCCGCGCACGACGATTCCGGGATCGTCGGCGAGCAGCTTGAGCACCGCCAGGTCGATCGCTTGCGGCGCAGCGGCCAGAGCGGGGTCGTCGGGCGGCGCCTCGAGGTCGCCGATCAGCGTCTCGAGCGAATCGAACCGCGGCTCGGGCTCGCGCCAGTACAGCGATGTCAGCGGCGTGAAGCGGTGCTCCTCGATCGCGTAGACTTCCTCGGGGGTGAACTCGGCGTCGCGCGAGTCCTTGCCCTTGGCGGCGCCCGCCAGCGTCCCGAACGTCCCGTCGCGCTGGTGGCGCCCGGCGCGGCCCGCGATCTGCGCCATCTCGGCCGGAGTGAGCCGGCGTTGGCGGTGGCCGTCGAACTTGCTCAGGCCCGCGAACGCGACGTGCGCCACGTCGAGGTTGAGCCCCATCCCGATCGCATCGGTGGCGACGATGTAGTCGACCTCGCCCGATTGGAACATCGCGACCTGGGCGTTGCGCGTCTGCGGGCTGAGCGCGCCCATCACTACCGCGGCGCCGCCGCGGAAGCGGCGCAGCATCTCGGCCACCGCGTAAACCTGCTCGGCCGAGAACGCGACGATCGCGCTGCGCGGCGGGATCCGGCTGAGCTTGCGCGCGCCGACGTGGGACAGCGTCGAGAAGCGCGGGCGCGAGACGATCTCGGCCTCGGGGACCAGCGACCTGAGCACGGGGGCCAGCGTCGCCGCGCCGAGCAGCATCGTCTCCTCGCGCCCGCGGGCGTGGAGCAGGCGGTCGGTGAAGACGTGGCCGCGCTCGGAATCGGCGGCGAGCTGCGCCTCGTCGAGCGCGAGGAACGCCAGGTCAGGCCGAGGCGGCATCGCCTCGGCGGTGCACAGCAGCCAGCGCGCGCCCGCGGGCTCGATCCGCTCCTCGCCGGTGATCAGCGCGACATGGCGCTCGCCCTTGAGCGCGACCACGCGATCGTAGACCTCGCGCGCCAGCAGCCGCAGCGGAAACCCGATCGCGCCGCTCGAATGCGCGCACAGGCGCTCGATCGCGAGGTGGGTCTTGCCGGTGTTGGTCGGCCCGAGCACCGCCCGAACGCTACCGTCGCGCGTGCCGTCGCCGGGCTTTCGCGGAGAGGATGGCCGACCGGTCATCACCCCTCAGATGTGGCAGCGCGCGCCCCGGGCTTCAAGCGCCAAGCCGGGTTCCCCCGGTTCGTCCGTTGCGCGCCACGCTTCGCCGCGCAGTGACTCGGAAAACCGCTGATTTAAGTGGAGATTAACTTCGTTGGGGCACAAGCCCCGGCCAAGACGGGATCCGGATCGAACCAGGGTCGCGCGCGGACGCTGAACGGCGCCGCGCTTGCCGGACGAAAGGGACGGGGTGTTCAAGTCGCGCGAGCAGTTGGCCGGGGGGTGGCCCGAACGCCGTGTGTTCGCGCCCGCGTTCGCCGCTCCCGCGTCGCTTTCGATCGCCGACGTCCTCGCGATCCAGCCCAATAATGGCGCAACGATCCGCCGCGCCCCGCGCAAGGATGTCGCGCAACGGCTCCACGAGCTGCGCTATCAGCATCTCCCCGCGCTGCGCGAGGTCGACTGGGTACCCGATCTGGCGATCGACATCGGCAGCGCACGGTGGTTCCGAGGGCTCGGCACTATGCTCGGCCTGACGTGCGCGGCACTGCTGTTCTGGCCCGATTTCGCGCCCGTCGAGGCGGCGCCGACGATGCGGCTCGACACCACCACGCGCGACGAGTTCCGCAGCCAAATGATCATGCCGCTCGGCCTCGGTGGCGACAGCGGGCGGCGGATGGGCGCGACCGCGGCGGTGATCCCGCTGGCCAGCGCGCCCGAGCGGCCGACCGTCCAGCTGACCGCGACACTCGGCCAGGGCGACAGCTTCGGGCGGATGCTTCAGCGCGCCGGGGTCGGCGGCGACGAGGCCGCGCGGATTACCGAAATGGTCGCCGCGCGGGTCCCGCTCGGCGACATCGCGCCCGGCACGCGCTTCGACCTGACGCTCGGCCGTCGCGCCTCGCCTGACCGGCCGCGCCCGGTCGACGACCTTGCGTTCCGCGCGCGGTTCGACCTCGAGCTCGCGGTCGAGCGGCGCGGCGGTTCGGGGCTTGGAGCGCTCGCGCTCGTCGTCAAGCCGATCGCGGTCGACGCCACCCCGTTGCGCATCCGCGGCATCGTCGGCTCGAGCCTCTATCGCTCGGCGCGCGCGGCGGGCGCCCCGGCCAAGGCGATCCAGCAATACTTGCGCACGCTCGACAGCCACCTCAACCTCGAATCGGACATCGCCGCGTCGGACGAGTTCGACATCGTCATCGGCTACAAGCGCGCGGCTTCGGGCGAGGTCGAGGTGGGCGACCTGATGTACGCCGGCGTCGAGCGCGACGGGAAGCCGCGCGCGCAATTGCTCAAATGGGGCCCAAAAAATGGCGAGGGGGACGGCCAGTTCTTCGAGGCCTCGGGTGTGGGCAAGACCCAGGCCGGGCTCGGCGCGCCGGTCGCGGGGCGGATCACCTCGGGCTACGGCGTGCGCCGCCATCCCATCCTCGGCTACACCCGGATGCACGCCGGGATCGATTTCAAGGCGGCTTACGGCGCGCCGATCTACGCCACCGCCGACGGCATCGTCGCGTTTGCGGGGCGCCACGGCGGGCACGGTAACTTCGTCAAGCTGGCGCACGGCGGCGGGGTCGGCACCGGCTACGGCCACATGAGCCGGATCGCGGTGTCGCCGGGTGCACGCGTCCGCCAGGGCCAGGTGATCGGCTACGTCGGCTCGACCGGGCTGTCGACCGGACCGCATCTTCACTACGAGCTCTACAAGGGCGGCCGCGCGGTCAATCCGGGCAGCGTCCGGTTCATCGCCCGCGCCCAGCTCGAAGGCCACGAGCTCGCCGCGTTCCGCGCCCGCCTCGCGAGCCTGCGCGAGGTCAAGCCCGGCGCCGCGCTCGCCAGCCTCGCCCCGGCCCAGGCCGGCGACGCCCCGCGCCGCGAGATCGACCGCCTGAGCATGGCGACCGATCACTAACCGCCGGCCCTTCCCCGGAGGGGGAGAGGGCTTTCACCCCCGCGGCTTTTGCGGCACACAGCGCGCCGATGACCGCCGCTTACCCCGCCCTCCGCCTGCGCCGCACCCGCGCCACCGCGTGGAGTCGCGCGCTCCATCGCGAGACCGTGCTGACCCCGGCCGACCTCATCTGGCCGCTGTTCGTGACCGCGGGCGAGGGCGTCGAGGAGCCGATCGGCTCGCTCCCCGGCGTGTCGCGCTGGTCGGTCGACGAGATCGTGAAACGTGCGAATGAAGCGCTTCATTTGGGCATTCCATGCGTCGCATTGTTCCCGAACACGCCTCGAACACATCGCAGTGACGATGGCGCTGAGGCGCTCAATCGAGACAACCTGATGTGCCGCGCAATCAAGGCGATCAAGGACGCCTGCGGCAGCGACCTTGGCGTGCTCACCGACGTCGCGCTCGATCCCTACACCAGCCACGGACAGGATGGGCTGATCGACGCCGCCGGCTACGTCTCCAACGACGACACCGTTGCGGTCCTGGTCGACCAGGCGGTCAATCAGGCCAATGCCGGGGCCGACGTGATTGCGCCGTCGGACATGATGGACGGCCGCGTGCGCGCGATCCGCATGGCGCTGGAAATGAACGGTCAACCCAACGTCCAGATCATGGCCTACGCCGCCAAGTACGCCAGCGCGTTCTACGGGCCGTTCCGCGACGCGGTGGGCTCGCGCGGGCTGTTGAAAGGCGACAAGAAGAGCTACCAGATGGACTACGGCAACGCCGAGGAGGCGCTGCGCGAGGTCGCGCTCGACCTAGCCGAAGGCGCCGACAGCGTGATAGTCAAGCCCGGGCTGCCCTATCTCGACGTGGTCCGGCGGGTGAAGGAGCGCTTCGCGGTGCCGGTCTTCGCCTACCAGGTGAGCGGCGAGTACGCGATGATCGAGGCCGCCGCGGCGGCCGGCGCGGGGGATCGCGACGCGCTCGTGCTCGAGACGCTGACCGCGTTCAAGCGCGCCGGGTGCAGCGGCGTGCTGACCTACCACGCCGCGCACGCCGCGCGCCTGCTCGGCGCATGATCGAAACCGCCCTTGATACCGGGCGGCTGGTGCTGCGGCCGTGGCGCGACGCCGATCGCGATCCGTTCTTCGCGCTCAACAGCGACCCTGCGGTAATGGAATACCTGCCGGGCGGCGACCGCGCCGACAGCGACGCCGCGGTCGACCGGATGATCGCGACGCAGGCCGAGCACGGCCACTGCTTCTGGGCGGTCGAGCGCAAGGACGACGGCGCGTTCCTCGGCTTCTGCGGGCCGATGCCCGCGCGCGAGCCACTCCACGAGGTCGAGCTCGGCTGGCGCTTGCGCCGCGACGCGTGGGGCCTCGGCTATGCCAGCGAAGCCGCGCGGGCGAGTCTGGCGTGGTGCTGGGCCAACCTCGACACACCGACGGTGATGGCGATCACGGTGCCCGCCAACCTCCGCAGCCGCGCGGTGATGGAGCGGATCGGGATGACGTATGTCGAGGGCGGCGATTTCGACCATCCGGCGCTGCCCGCAGGTCATCCGTTGTCGCGCCACGTGCTGTATCGGGCCAGCCGACCCGCATGAAAAGGACAGCCGCGTCCGGGTCGCATCGCTCGCTGTTCGTCGCCACCGTTCTGACCGGCAGCTTCCTGCTGTTCGTGGTCCAGCCGATGGTCGCGCGGCTCGCCCTTCCCCGCCTGGGGGGCGCGCCCAACGTGTGGAACAGCGCGATGCTGGTCTATCAGGCGCTGCTGCTCTGCGGTTACCTCTACGCGCATCTGCTGTCGCGCATGCCGCTGCGCCGGCAGGCCCGGCTGCATCTGGCGTTGCTGCTGTTCGCCGCCGTGAC
>DATLDS010000004.1:0-12292 GCA_035525735.1 Novosphingobium sp. | reverse complement strand
GCGGCGGCGAGCGCGGCGGCGGAAAACGGCTTCGCGCCCAACGCGTCGCTCTCGTTCGTTGCGGGCGGCGCGGCGACGGCGCGGGGCAACGCGACGCCGAACAGCACGAGCAACGCGGCGAGCGCGGGCGCGGCGCGCGGAGCGGCAGCGATGCCGCGCCGTTGCGAGCGTCCGATCATCGCCAGGACCGCGACCAGTGCGAGCGTCAGCGCCGTCGCCCAGGCCGCGAACCCCGGTCCCGCGAGCCGCCACGCCAGCCACAGCAGCGCCAGCGCGGTCAGCGCCATCGGCACCGCCATCGCCATCTTGAATCGCGTGATCCAGCGCCCCGGTCGGGGCAACGCGCGGCGCAGCGCGGGGATCAGCGCCAGCGCGAGGAACGGCAGCGCGAGCCCGAGCCCCAGCGCGGCGAACACCGCGAGCGCGACCGGCGCGGGGAGGACCAGCGCCGCGCCCAGCGCCGCGGCCATGAACGGTCCGGTGCACGGCGTCGCGACGAACGCCGCGAGCAAGCCGGTGGCGAACGCCCCATGCTCGGACCCCCGTCCGCCATCGCCGCCGCCGCTCCACACCGCGGGCAGCTCGAACAGGCCGGCAAGGTTGGCGGCGATCGCGGCCGCGAGCAGCAGCAACGCGGCGACCACCAGCGGCTCCTGGAGCTGAAACGCCCAACCGACCTGTTCCCCCGCGCCGCGCAGCGCGAGGAGCAATCCGCCGAGCGCGAGGCAGGCGAGCACCGCCCCCGCGGTGTAGGCAATGCCGTCGGCGCGCGCCTTGCCCGGCGCCGCGTTGGCGCTCGCCAGCGAGAGCGCCTTGAGGCTGAGGATCGGGAACACGCACGGCATCACGTTGAGCAACAGGCCGCCCAGCAGCGCGCCGCCGAGGATCGCCGCGAGGCCCGCCGTGTCCAGCGCGGCAGCGGTCGGCGGGGTCTCCAGCGGCGCGCCGCCCGTCGGCACCGCGCCCGGAACGGCGCCAAACGACAGCCCGTCGCCGGCGCCGTAACGCAACACGCCCTCGACCCTCCCGGGCGCGCGGGCGCCGTCGATGTCGCTCCGGACCAAATCGACCAGCAGCATGTCGCCCGCGCGCCGGAACGGCTGCGGCGCGGCATAGTCGATCAGCCGCTCGCTCTTGAGGAACACGTGCGGCGCGTCGAGCGCCAGCGTCGCGGGGAGCGGGATCGCCAAGCGCAGACGCTTGGCCGTGAGGGCGAAGCGCGCCGGCTCGGCCAGCGGCGCGGGCAGCCGCTGGCGCCACGCGTCGAACCGCGGATCGCGCGCGCCCGGCGCCCCGACGGTCAACGTCGTCGCCAGCCGGCCCCGCTCGGGCACGCAGACTTCGGCGGTGCACGCCAGCCAGTCGGCGTCGGCCGAGATCGGCAGCGTCGCACCCGCGCGCGCGTCCGAGGGCACGGTGAAGGGGATCAGCAGCGCGTAGTCGTTCTCGTAGACGTGGTTCATCAGCCCGCCGATGAGCAAAGTCTCGGGGACCGGATTACGCGGCGCGCCGATTGTCGCACCGGGCGGCAGCGCCCATTTGAAGCTCATCCCGAAGCCCGCGTCGCCCGGGTTCTCCCAATAGCCGTGCCAGGTCCTGGCGGGCCGCATCAGCACCGCCAGCGTCACCGTGTCGCCCGGCGCGACCGAGCTGCGTTCGGGCACCAGTTCGGCCGTGATATGCGTTGCCTGCGCCCCCGCGGGCACCGTCGTGCACAGCAAGGCCAGCAGCGTCAGGACGAGGTTCACGAGACGACGCAAGCTGGATTCGGGCCTTTCGCAAAGCGCGCGGGACGGCCATTGCCGCCGCGGCTCCAGCGCCTTATGCCGCGCGGGGACGCGCTGTCCAGCGTCGCCCGGCCCAGGGGAACCCGATGCCCGTACGCACCTCGATGCTCGCCGTTGCCGCGTTCGTCCTTTCGGCCGGCGCTGCGCTGCAGGCGCAACCCGTCCCCCCAGCCGAACTCCCACCCGCTCCCGCGCCGGCCACACCGCCCAAGCTGATTCTCGCCATCGCGGTCGACCAGTTTTCCGCGGATCTGTTCGCCGAGTATCGCGCGCGCTACGAGCATGGGCTCAAGCGTCTCCAGCAAGGCGCGGTGTTTCCCTCGGGCTATCAAAGCCACGCCGCGACCGAGACCTGCCCGGGGCACTCGACGATCCTCACCGGGGTGCACCCCGCGCGCAGCGGGATCGTCGCCAACACCTGGTACGATCTCTCGCTGACGCGCGAGAAGAAGGCGGTCTATTGCGCCGAGGACGAGACCCAGGCGGCGGCCGATCCGCGCGACTACGTCGCCTCGGTCGCGCACCTGCTCGTTCCCACGCTCGGCGACCGGATCAAGGCGGCGAACCCGGCGGCGCGCAACGTCGCGGTCTCGGGCAAGGACCGCGGCGCATTGATGATGGGCGGACGCAGCCTCGACCAGGTCTACTGGTGGAAGGGCAGCGGCTTCGCGACGCTCGCCGGGCGCGCGCTAGGTCCTTCGGCCGTCGCCGAAAACGCCGCGATCGCCGCCGAGCTGGCGCAAGCGCAAGGCCCGATGGCGCTGCCCGCCGATTGCGCACGCCACGACCGCGCGGTGGCCGCGGGCTCGGTCACCGTGGGCGCCGGACGCTTCGATCGCCCCCCGGGCGATGCCACGCGCTTCCGCGTCTCGCCGCGCCTCGATGCGGTCACCGCCGACCTCGCCGAGAAGCTGGTCGCCGAGCTCGACCTCGGCAAGGCTGCGGGAACCGACGTGCTCTCGGTCAGCTTCTCAGCGACCGACTATGTCGGCCATGCGACGGGGACCGAAGGCGTCGAAATGTGCCTCCAGATGCACGCGCTCGACCGCACGATCGGCGAGCTCATGGCGTTCCTCGACAAGCGCGGGATCGATTACGCGGTCATGCTCACCGCCGACCACGGGGGCTTCGACGTTCCCGAGCGGCTCGACCTCCAGGCGTTGCCCAACGCCGCGCGCGTCGACCTCGCGCTGGCCCCCGAAGCGCTCGGCAAGACGATCGCGGCCAAGCTCAAGTTGAAGGGCGCCTATGCGACGGGCACGACCCCGCTGATCACCGGCGACGGCCCGTTCGGCGATCTCTACCTCAGCCGCGGGCTCTCCGCCGGCCAGCGCAAGAAGGTCCTCGCCGAGCTGAAGGCGCTCGTCACGCATCCGCAAGTCGCGGCGGTGTTCACCGCCGAAGAACTCGCCGCGACCCCCGCGGCGGCGGGCTCGCCCGAGACCTGGAGCCTGATCGAGCGCGCCCGCGCCTCGTTCTACAAGGGCCGCTCGGGCGACGCGGTGATGCTGCTCGACCGCGCGATCGTGCCGATTCCCAAGCCCGCGCCCGGTTACACCGCGACGCACGGCAGCCCGTGGGACTATGACCGCCGCGTGCCGATGCTGTTCTGGCGCAACGGAATGACGGGGTTCGAGCAGCCCAACCCGGTCGAGACGGTCGATATCGCCCCCACCCTGGCCGCGCTGATCGGGCTTTCGGTTCCCGAAGCCGAGTTCGACGGCCGCTGCCTCGATCTCGATCCGGGAGCGGGGAACACCTGCGGGACCCGTGTCCGTTAGCTCCTCCGACGATCGACGCGACGTCCTGATCCTCGGCGGTGGCCTGGTCGGGATGACGCTGGCGATCGGGCTCGCGCGCGCGCGGATCACCTGCCACGTGGTCGATCGGGCGGCGGCCGAGGACCAGACCGCCGAGGGCTTCGACGGGCGCGCCTCGGCGATCTCGACCGCGAGCTGGAACCTGTTCACGCACCTCGGGCTGGCGCGTGAGCTCGAGCCCAAGGGCTGCGGAATCGCCGCGATCGCGGTCAACGACGGGCTCAGGCCGGGGCGGATCGACTTTCGCCCCGCGGAAGGCGAGGGCTCGCTGGGGCGGATGTTTGCCAACCGCGAGCTGCGCGTCGCCTTGTTCGAGGTCGCGAAGGCCGAGCCGAACATCGCCTGGCATCCGTCGAGCGAGGTCGTGGCGCGCGAGCGTGGCGCGCACAGCGTCTCGGTCACGCTCGCCGATGGCCGCACCTTGCGCGCGGCGCTGATGGTCGGCGCCGAAGGCCGCGCCTCGCCGACCCGCGATGAGGCGGAATTGCGTGTCGCGCGCTGGGACTATCGCCACCGCGCGATCATCGCCGGGCTGGCGCACGTCAAGCCGCACGATGGCGTCGCCTGGGAGATATTTTATCCGAGCGGGCCGTTCGCGCTGCTGCCGATGCTCGATGACGCTGAAGGCCGCCACCGCAGCGCGCTTGTCTGGACGGTCGCCGAGGGCGACGCCGCGGGCGTGCTGCGGATGTCCGAGGTGGCGTTCGTCGCCGAAGCGACCGCGCGGATGGGCGGGGTGCTCGGCGAAATCGCGCTGGCCTCGTCGCGTTCGAGCTTTCCGCTGGGCTTTCACCACACCGCGCGGATCGTCGCGGAACGGCTGGCGCTGGTCGGCGACGCCGCGCACGGCATCCATCCGATTGCAGGGCAAGGGCTCAACCTGGGGCTGCGCGACGCCGCCGCGCTGATCGAGGTGATCGCCGACGGCATGCGCCTCGGGCTCGAGCCGGGCGATGCCCAGGTCCTCGCGCGTTACGAGCGTTGGCGCGCGAGCGACGGGCTCATGGTCGCGGCGGTCACCGACGGGCTGACTCGGCTGTTCGGCGTCCCGGGACGCGGGGCGTCGCTGGTGCGGCGGATCGGCATGGCCGGAGTGCAGCGGATGCCGCTGCTCAAGCGCTGGCTGATGGACGAGGCGCGCGGCGTGTCGGGCGACCTGCCGCGCTTGCTTCAGCCCGCCTGATCGGCGCCGCCGGCGCGCAAATTCAAAATTGCGGGCCGGCCAACGGGCTCGGCATTGCGACGGGAACGCCCTCAGCGTCCTTTAGCTGGCGCGGTTCGAGGATCGCGGCGGTCTCGATCAGATCGAGCGCGCGCTGCGCCTGGACATAGCGCTGCGCGAGCGCCAGCCAGTCGCGCGCCGCCGCCGCCCCCGGCATCCGCTGAACCTCGCCTATCGCCGCCTCGACCCGCCCTGTTTCGAGATACGTTCGCGCGCGTTCGAGCCGCCGCGCGGGCGCGGGCGAGGGCGTTCCGACGCGGCGCACCACGAACAGCTGGGCGAACTCGCTGCGGACGCGCGTCCACGCGTCGGCGTCGCTCGGCGCGCGCGCCAGCGCCGGCTCGAGCGCGTGTAGCCCCTGGGCGAGCACGTCGAGCGTCACCGGCTTGCCCGAGGCCCCGACCAGCGTCTCGACCGCGTTGGGCTGGGCGTTGCCGAAACGCAGCTTGAGCTGGCTTTCTAGATAGCCGAGCGGCGCGCCGCGTTCGATCGTGCGCCGCGCCGCGAACGCGATCAGCAGCCCTTCGGCGCGCGCCGCGTTGCCCGAGGCGGCCGCGGCCTGGAGGTTGAGCTGGGTCATCCGCTGTTCGAGCTCGGCCAGGCGAACGCCCAGCGCGGCTTGCGCGGTCTCGGCGGGCAACTCGGCAGCTTGCGCCGCGGGAGCACTGGTCGAGCGCGCGAGCGGTTTCGCCGCGACGGGCTTGGCGCGGTCGACATTAACCCATCCGACGCGGTTCGCCGCCCACAGCGCGAGGGCCGCGCCGAGGACGAGCGCGCCGATGAGCGCGAGAACCAGGAAACGGCTGCTGGCGGGACCGCGCGCGGTGGCGCGCCGTGGCCCATCGAGAAGTTCGTCGTGCATCAACCCGTGCTGTTTTCCGCGACCCCGGGCGGAGTCTGGCACATCTCTCGCGACAAGGCCAGCAGCGCGGGATCGTCGGGCCGGGTCGCGCTCCGGCTAGCGCGCCACCCATCGCCCGCGGCCACCGCGACACCCGGGGCGAGGCAGGCGAGCGCCAGCTTGCCTCGCGCGACGCGCAGGCGGTCGCACTCGCGCGCGAAGTGGCGCGCGGCTTCGGCGGAATGGAGCGCGACGATGCAAGCTTCGGACAGGCCCGCCGCGGCCGCGTCCAACGCCAGGGGCCGCACGGCATAGACCACCACCGTCTCGATCTCGATCCCGTCGGGCTCGATCACTACATGACGCTCGCCGGCGAGCCGCAGCGCGCAGCGGCGGCCGTCGCGGCGCAGTGCGGCAACGAGCGAATCGAGCCCCGCTCGTCCCTCGGCGGCGACCGTGAACCCGGCCTCGCGCGACGCGGCGGCGGTGCGCGGCCCGACGGCATAGACCGGTAGCGCGCGATAGCGGGCGAGGTCATCGCCTGCGTGAAGCAGGGCGTTCGCGCTGCCGAGCAGCAGCGAGTCGAAGGTCGCCGGATCCGGCGGCCGCCACGCGACCGGCTCGATCTCGAACAGCGGCACGGCGCGCGCCTCGAGGCCCAGCGCGCGCGCCGCCGCGACGGTCGCGGCGTTGCCCGGTTCGGGCCGCACGACGACGAGCGGCAGCGTGCTCAAGGGCCGGCGAAGTGCTGCGTGATCGCCGGATCGGCGGCGGCGAGAAGCTCGGCAGCGAGCCGGGCGGGTCCGTCACAATCGTCGGCGGCGAAGCTCGCCGACCGCTCGATCCGCGCCGCGCCGTCGGGGCTGTACAAGGCCGCGCGCATCGCCAGGCGCTCGCCGTCGGGCGTGGTCAGCACCGCGACCGGGCTGTGGCAGCTCCCACCGAGCGCGGCGAGCAGCGCGCGTTCGGCCATGACCTGGGCGCGGCTCGGCGCGTCGTCGATCGCCGCGATGATATCTCCGGTGACGATGTCGTCGGCACGGCATTCGATCCCGATCGCGCCTTGTGCCGGAGCAGGCAGCCAAGAGTCGGTCTCGAGCATCGTGCCGACGCCGTGCTCGCCGAGCCGCGCCAGCCCCGCCGCGGCGAGCAGCGTGGCGTCGGCCTCGCCCGCGGCGAGCTTGGCGATCCGCGTCGCGACGTTGCCGCGGAACGGCACGATCCGGCAATCGGGCCGGGCGTGAAGCAGCTGTGCGGCGCGGCGCGGCGCGCTCGTCCCGACCCGCGCGCCCGGCGTGAGCGCCGCGATCGACCGCGCGCCGAGCAGCACGTCGCGCACGTCGGCACGCGGCAGCACCGCTGCGATCATGATCTCGGCCGGACGGATCGTCTCGACATCCTTGAGCGAGTGCACCGCGGCGTCGATCGCTCCGTCGAGCAGCCGGGCGTCGAGTTCGCGCGTCCACAATGCCTTGCCGCCGATCTCGGCGAGCGGGCGATCCTGGATCTTGTCGCCGCTCGCGGTGACCGGCACCAGCTCGACCGCGTCGAGCGCCCAGCCGTGCGCCGCGCACAACCGCGCGCGCGCCTCCTCGGCTTGCTTCAGGGCCAGTGGCGAGCGGCGGGTGCCAAGTCGGATGGGAAGGCGATGCATGGGGCGCGCCTTGCCCTAATCGGCGATGTCGTTCAGGGAAAGGCCGCGATGGCGCTGATCCTCGGGATAGAATCGAGCTGCGACGAGAGCGCCGCGGCGATCGTCGACAGCGCCGCGCCCGACCTCGCCTCGCGTATCGTCGCGCAGCACATCGCCTCGCAGGACGAAGCGCACCGGCCTTACGGCGGCGTGGTGCCCGAGATCGCGGCGCGGGCGCATGTCGAGAAGCTCGGCCCCCTGATCGAGGCGACATTGGAAGACGCGCGGCTGACGCTGGCCGAGCTCGACGCGGTCGCCGCCACCGCGGGCCCCGGCCTGATCGGCGGGGTGATGGTCGGGCTGGTCACCGCCAAGGCGCTGGCGATGGCGAGCGACAAGCCGCTGATCGCGGTCAATCACCTCGAAGGGCATGCCCTTTCGCCGCGCTTGGCCGACCCGCGACTGGCCTTTCCCTATGTCCTGCTGCTGGTTTCGGGGGGTCATTGCCAACTGCTCGAAGTGCGCGGTGTCGGCCAGTATCGCCGGCTCGCCACGACCATCGACGACGCGCTCGGCGAGGCGTTCGACAAGACCGCCAAGATCATCGGGCTCGGCTATCCCGGCGGCCCCGCGGTCGAAGCGCTGGCGTTGGAGGGCGATCCCCGGGCGGTTCCGCTGCCGCGCCCGCTGCTGGGCAGCGACGAGCCGCATTTCTCGTTCGCCGGGCTCAAGAGCGCGGTGCTTCGGGCCCACCAGTCGGGCGCGCACGATGTCGCCGATCTTGCCGCGTCGTTCCAGCAGGCGGCGATCGACTGCGTGCTCGATCGCACCCGCCGCGCGCTGGCGCACCTCGCGGGGATGACCGCGCTGGTGGTCGCGGGCGGGGTCGCCGCGAACCGCGCGATGCGCGGTGCGCTCGAGCGGCTGGCGAGCGAGCACGGGCTTCGCTTCGTCGCCCCGCCGCCCGCCTTGTGCACCGACAACGCGGCGATGATCGCCTGGGCCGGCGGTGAGCGGCTCGCGCTCGGTCACAGCGACCCGCTCGACACCGCCGCGCGACCCCGCTGGCCGCTCGACGCCGACGCGCTTCCGGCGCGTGGGGCGGGGGTCAAGGCGTGAGCCCGATCGGCGTCGTGGGCGCGGGGGCGTGGGGCACCGCGCTCGCCCAGATGCTCGCCGCCGACGGGACCGAGGTGGTGCTCTGGGCACGCGAGCCTGAGGTGGTCGCCTCGATCGAGACCGAGCGCCGCAATCCGCTGTTTCTGCCCGGCGCCGCGCTCGCCCCCTCGATTCGCGCCACCGGTTCGCTCGACGAGGTCGCGACGCGGTCGATCCTGCTGCTCGTCACCCCGGCGCAACACCTCGCGGCGACGCTCGGCGCGCTGGCCGGGGCCACCGGCGACCTCGTGCTGTGCGCCAAGGGGATCGAGGCCGGGACTGGCCGCCTGATGGCCGACATCGCCCGCGACGCGTTGCCCGGGCGGCCGCTCGCGGTGCTCTCGGGTCCGACGTTCGCGCACGAGGTCGCGGCCGGGCTCCCGACCGCGGTGACGCTCGCCTGTTCGCAAGGCCGCGCGCAGTGGGACCGGCTCGCCCCCGCGCTCGCCCGACCCGCGTTCCGGCCGTATTATTCGGACGACGTCATCGGCGCCGAGATCGGCGGTGCGGTCAAGAACGTGCTGGCGATCGCCTGCGGGGTGGTCGACGGGCTCGCGCTCGGCCAGAACGCGCGCGCCGCGCTGATCGGTCGTGGCTTCGCCGAGATGCAGCGTTTCGGGCTTGCGCTGGGCGCGCGGGCCGAAACGCTGGCGGGGCTTTCGGGACTCGGCGACCTCGTTCTGACCTGCTCGTCGACCGCCAGCCGCAACTATTCGCTCGGCGTCGCGCTGGGCGAGGGCGCCGCGGCCGACGAGGTGCTCGGCCGACGCAACAGCGTCGCCGAGGGCGCACACACCGCCCCGGTGCTCGCCGAGCTGGCGCGCGAGCGCGGCATCGCGATGCCGATCGTCGACGCGGTCTGCGCGCTGCTCTCCAGCGCCGCGCCCGCGCGCGAGGTGGTCGCGCGGCTGCTCGCCCGGCCCCTCGGTGCAGAATGAAGTGCGTCGAGTGAAAACCCCGCTCGCCCAATCGCCGGCCGACATCGCCGCGCTGGCCAAGGGCGGGCGCACCAATTTCTTCGGCTTCCTACTGCGGCTCGCCGCGCGGCTGCCGTTCCTGTTCATCGCCGGACGGCTTTACGGCACCGAGAGCCTCGGCCGCTTCGCCAGCGCGGTGGTCGCGGTCGAGATCGCCGCGCAGCTCGCCACGCTCGGGCAGAAGCGCGGCCTCGCGCAGCTGCTCCAGCGCGAGGAACGCGCGCCCGAGTGCATCGTTGCCGATGCGCTTCTGGTCAGCCTCGCGGCTTCGGCGGTGCTCGCAGTGACGCTGTGGCTGCTGCCGGGGCTGATGTATCCGAGCGGGATCGCCGAGCCGGTCGAGCGGCTGCTCCCGCTGGTGATCTTCCCGATCGCTGCGGGCGACGTCGCGCTGGCGGCGCTCGCATTCCGCTATGACATCGCCACCACGGTGCGCGCGCGATCGGTGGTCGAGCCATGGATGCTGTCGATCGCCGCGGGCACGTTGTGGTTCGTCGCGCCTCATATCGGGTTGGTGATCGCCTATTTCCTCTCGATCGTCGCGGCGATGGCGGTCGCGCTATACGCCACGCTGAAGAGCTACGGGTTCCCTCGCGGGTGGTCGCCGCACCCGCTGGTGCTGGCCCGCCAGGCGTGGGCGAACTTGCCGATCGCGGGCGCGGACATGGTCGAATCGGCAACGCGCAAGATCGATATCCTGCTGCTCGGGGCGTTCACCTCGCCCGCGGTGGTCGGGGTCTATTGGGCGGCGCAGCAGATCGCCAGCCTGCCGCAAAAGCTCAAGACCAGCTTCGAGCCGATCCTCGGCCCGGTGATCACGGGCAGCCTCAAGCATCGCGATTATGCCGCGATCGCGCGGCAGGTCTGCCAGGTCGGGTTCTGGATCACCGCCGCGCAGGCGGGAATCGCGCTCGCGCTGGGCATCCCGGGCGAGGCGGTGATGGGCCTCGTCGGGCGCGACTTCGTCGGCGGGACCGGCGCGCTCGGCTTCCTCTTGGCCGCCGAAGTCGCCGCGGCCACCGCGGTGGTCAGCGAAGCCGCGCTGATCTACGTCGCCAAGCTGCGCAATCTGGCGATCTCGCTCGTCTCGATCGGACTCCAGGCAGTGCTCACCGTTCTGCTGATCGACCTCGTCGAAGCCAACCACTTGCCGCCGCTATACAAGGCCGCCGCCGCGGCGTTGGCGCTGTTCCTGGCGCTGACGTTCGCCTCGGTGGTCAAGGCCATCCTGCTCGCGCGCGTGCTCGAGCGCGGGATCAACAACTGGCGCTGGGCTCTGGTCTGGGCCGCCGCGCCGGCGGTGCTGGTCGGCTGGGCGGCGACCCGGCTGCCCGAATGGGCCGAGCTCGCCTTCGGGATTCCGGCGATCCTGCTCACCTATGGCCTGGTCATCTGGCGCAAGGGGTTCGGGCCCGAGGACCGCGTGCTGTTTCGCCGCCAAGCCAAGGAGAAAGGGGCTCCGGAGATTCCCGAAGTGCCGATCTGACACTCGCTTGGTCGCGCGCCGGGCACATTCAGTCGGCGTTCAGCGCCCGCGCGGTGTTCTCGCCACGGTCGCGCCTGGGAAGGGACTTGCCGATGCGCACTGCCTCGATCGTATCCGCCGCCGCCGTCGCGCTCGTCCTTTCCGGCTGCGCGACGCGGCGTGAAGCGGGCGAAGACATCGTCGTGACCGGCTCGAGCCCGGAGGCCGCTGACGCCCGCGTCGCCGCGTTGCCTCCTCCACCGCCACCCCCGCCCCCGCCCCCGGTCGTCGCGCCGAGCGCGGAGGCCGTAGCCCAAAGCAACGACTATGCGGTCCCCACGCCCCGCCTCGCGCCATCTTCCCGGGGCTATGCTATCGCCCGCAAGTCGGGCGGTATGGCTTATATCCCTTCCGTTGTCGTCCCTGCCGACCCGGTGCGCGAGCGCTACGACGGCGAGGACGTCTCGCCGGTCAAGCTCACCGCCGCCGAGCCGGTTTCAACCTTCTCGGTCGATGTCGACACCGGCGCTTACGCCAACAGCCGCCGGTTCCTGACCCAGGGCCAGCTTCCCCCGCGCGATGCGGTGCGGAGCGAGGAGCTGATCAACTATTTCCGTTACGACTATCCGCTGCCTTCGACGCGCACGGCGCCGTTCAGCGTGTCCACCGACGTCGCGCTGAGCCCGTGGAACCCTGCGACCCGGCTGCTGCGGATCGGCTTGCGCGGCTATGACCTGGCGTGCGGCGCGCGCCCGCCGGCCAACCTCGTGTTCCTCGTCGACGTCTCGGGCTCGATGGCCAGCGCCGACAAGCTGCCGCTGGTCAAGACCGCGCTCGCCGGGCTCGCCGACGAGCTCCGGCCGCAGGACAAGGTCTCGATCGTGGTCTACGCGGGCGCCGCCGGGCTGGTCCTCCCCGCGACTGCGGACCCGCGCGAGATCCGCGACGCGCTCGACCGGCTTTCGGCGGGCGGCTCGACCGCGGGCGGGGCGGGACTCCAACTCGCTTATCAGGTGGCGCGCGACAACTTCATCGAAGGCGGGGTCAACCGCATCCTGCTTGCCACCGACGGCGATTTCAACGTCGGCGTAAGCGATCCCAAGGCGCTGATTCGCATGGTCGAGCAGCAGCGCGACGGCGGCATCACGCTGACCACGCTCGGCTTCGGCCAGGGCAACTACAACGAAGCGCTGATGGAGCAGGTCGCCGACCACGGGAACGGCAACTACGCCTACATCGACTCTGCGCTCGAAGCGAAGAAGGTGCTCGGCGAGCAGATGAGTTCCACTCTCTTCACCATCGCCAAGGACGTGAAGATCCAGGTCGAGTTCAACCCCACCCAGGTCAGCCAGTACCGCCTGCTCGGCTACGAGAACCGCGCGCTGCGCG
>DATLDS010000213.1:0-11056 GCA_035525735.1 Novosphingobium sp. | reverse complement strand
CGCTGCTGCTGGCGTGCGGCGGCGCGTCGCTCGCGGTGCTCGGCGCGGCGCGGGCCGAGGGCGAACACCCGCAGACGCGCCGCGCGGCGCTGGCGGTGGCGCTGCTCGTCGCGGCGGGTATGCTGACGGTGTGGGCCAAGTCGGCGCTGGTCGGCGCGCCGCCGATCGAGCGCCCGATGGTGACGACGCTGACCGGGCGCATCGTCGAACGCGAGGAGCGCGGCGCCGAGGACCGGGTGCGGCTGGTGCTCGAGGCGCGGGGGGTGGAAGGCCGCGACAGAGTCCGCGTGCGGGTCAACCTGCCGGCCAAGGCCGATAACCCTGGGCTCGCAGAAGGCGCTGTGATCCGGCTCAAGGCGCGGCTGATGCCGCCGGCGCCGCCGATGCTCCCGGGTGCATACGATTTCGCGCGCGCCGCGTGGTTCCAGGGGCTGGCCGCGACCGGCGGCGTGCTCGGCAAGCCGCAAGTGCTCGAGCCGGCCGACGGCGGGGCTTGGCTCGGGCGGGTCCAGCGCTCGCTCGCGGCGCACGTGCGGGCGCGGCTGGCGGGGTCGCCCGGCGCGATCGCCGCGGCGTTCGCCAGCGGCGACCGCGGTGCGATTGCTCCGGCCGACGACGACGCGATGCGCGACGCCGGGCTGACGCACTTGCTGTCGGTCAGCGGGCTGCACCTCAGCGCGGTGGTTGGCGCGGCCTATTTCCTCGCGATCCGCCTGCTCGCGCTGTGGCCGTGGCTGACGCTGCGGGTGCGCTTGCCGTTGGTCGCGGCGGGCGTCGGCGCGTTCGCCGGGATCGGCTACACGCTGCTGACCGGGGCCGAGGTGCCGACCGTGCGCTCGTGCATCGGCGCGGTGCTGGTGCTCGCCGCGCTCGCGCTCGGGCGCGACCCGCTAAGCATGCGGATGGTCGCGGTGGCGGCGTTCTTCGTCATGCTGTTCTGGCCCGAAGCGGTCGTGGGTCCGAGCTTCCAGATGAGCTTTGCCGCGGTGATCGCGATCGTCGCGCTGTCGGCCAGCGCGCCGGTCAAGCGCTTCCTCGGCCCCCGCGAGGAGGGCTGGGCGCCGCGGCTCGGGCGGCTGCTCGCGATGCTGCTGCTGACCGGCGTGGTGATCGAGCTCGCGCTGATGCCGATCGGGCTGTTCCACTTCCACCGGGCCGGAGTTTACGGGGCGCTCGCCAATGTCATCGCGATCCCCTTGACCACGTTCGTGTCGATGCCGCTGATCGCGCTGGCGCTGGCGCTCGACCTCGTCGGACTCGGCGCGCCGGCGTGGTGGGCGGCGGGGAAGAGCCTTGAGCTACTGCTCGCGCTGGCGCACTGGACCGCAAGTCGGCCCGACGCGGTGGCGATGCTTCCGGCGATGGCGGACGGGGCGTTCGCCGCGTTCGTCGCGGGCGGGCTGTGGCTGGCGCTGTGGCGCGGAAGGGTGCGGCTGTGGGGACTGGTTCCGGTCGCGCTGGCGACGCTGAGCCTCGCCAACTTGCGCTCGCCCGACGTGCTCGTCTCGGGCGACGGGCGCCATGTCGCGATCACCGGGACGAACGGCGAGCTGCTCGTGCTGCGTCAGGGCAAGAGCACTTACGCCAGCGACAACTTGCGCGAGATCGCGGGGATCGAGGGCGCGCTGGTGCCTCTGGCGACCTGGCCCGGCGCGCGGTGCAGCCGCGACGCGTGCAGCGTGACGATCGACCGCCACGGGCGGACGCACACGCTGCTGCTCAGCCGCAACCGCGAACTGATCGACGAGCGCGCGCTGGCCGCGGCGTGCGAGCGGGCGGACATCGTGGTCAGCGGCGGGCTGGCGATCGATCTTCGCGCGCAAACGGTGCGTGCGGTGGCGGAGAGCCGCGGCAACCACGGGTGGGAGCGGATGCCCGCGGCGCGTCCGTTCAGGAAATCCCGCGCCTACCCGCGTCAGGTTGACACGGTTGACACGGTCCAGGACCAACCGAAACCGTAGCCTTACGGCTCAGTGATAGCGCCTGAGCAGTCCCGCGAGCTTGCCCTGGACCTCGACCTCACCGGGTCGGTAGAGCTGCGGCTCGTACGCGCCGTTAGCCGGGTCGAGCCGGACCATGCCGTTCTCGCGGCGCAAGTACTTGAGCGTCGCTTCCTCGCCGCGGACCAGGGCGACCACGATCTCGCCGTCGCGCGCGGTGTCGGTGCGGCGGACCAGTGCATAGTCGCCGTCGAGAATGCCTGCCTCGATCATTGAATCGCCCGAAACCTCGAGCGCGTAATGCTCGCCCGCGCCGAGCAGCGCGGCGGGGACCGGCAGCATCGCCTGGCCCTCGATCGCCTCAATCGGCACGCCCGCGGCGATGCGCCCGTGCAGGGGAATTTCGATCACGTCGTTGGCCGGCGCGGACTTGGGCGTCGCGCTCCCGCGCAGCGGGGTCAGCACAGAGTTCGAGTTCGCCGCGGCTCTCGCGCCGCTCCGCGCCGCCGCGCCCTCTGGCTGGCGGATCACCTCGAGCGCGCGCGCGCGGTTGGGCAGGCGGCGGATGAAGCCGCGCTCCTCGAGCGCCGAGATCAGCCGGTGGACCCCCGACTTCGACTTGAGGTCGAGCGCGTCCTTCATTTCCTCGAACGAGGGCGAGATGCCGCTTTCCTCGAGACGGTTCTGGATGAAGGTGATCAGCTCGTGCTGCTTGCGGGTCAGCATCGCGTCGGGCTCCCGGTGACGTCCGCCATATCGCGAACGAACACGGAACAATTAAGCAACTTTCGTCGAGCCGTCAAGCGACTCCGCCCTATTCGAGCAAAAACACCTCGACGATGTCGCCCGGCGCCGCGACGGGCGCCTCGATCTCGCGCCGGATCAGCGCGTTGGCGCGCGCCAGCGAGAGCAGCCCGCCGCTGTCCTGCGCCGCTTCGGGCGCGACGTGGCCCTGCTCGGCTCGCCCGCGGAGGAACTCGATCCGCCGGCCGCCGGCGGGCAGCGGAGCGGCCAGCCGCGCGGGGATCGGCAGCGGCCACGGCTTCGCCGCGCCGAGCGCGGCACGAAGCAGCGGCAGCACGAACAGGAACGCTGTGACATAAGCGGATGCCGGATTTCCGGGCAGCCCGACGATCACCTGGCGGCCCCGCCGCGCGACCAGCAGCGGCTTGCCCGGCTTGATCGCCACGCGCCAGAAGTCGAGCTCCGCTCCCACCTCGGCCAGCGCCGGGCGGACGAGGTCGTGGTCACCGACCGAGGCGCCGCCGCTGATCACGACCACATCGGCATCGCGCGTCGCGTCCAACGCCCCGGCGAGCGCGTCGAGCCTGTCGAGCAGCGGGCCGATCCGGGTGACGTCGCAGGGCAGCGCGGCAACCATCGCGGCGAGCATCGGGCCGTTGCTGGCGGGAAGCTGGTGCGGCTCGACCGCGGCGCCCGCCGGGCACAGCTCGTCGCCGCAATCGATCACCGCGAGCCGCACCCGGCGGCGCACCGCGAGCTCGTGATGGCCCGCGGCGATGGCGAGCGCGAGCTGCGCCGGCCCGATCCGGATGCCCGCGGCCAAGAGCTCGGCGCCGAGGTCGAAATCGAGCCCGGCGCGACGGACGTGACGGCCGGCGGGCGGGGGCGCGCTGTCGTGCGCGAGGCGGTCACCCTCGCGCCGGCAGTCCTCCTGGATGAGAATCGTGTCGGCGCCCTCGGGAAGCAGCGCGCCGGTCGAGATCCGCGCCGCCTCGCTCGCGCCGAGCGCGGTGGGGAACGGCCGCCCCGCCGCGCTCTCGCCGATCACGCGCCACGGGCCGGGGTCGCCGGAGCGCACCGCGTAACCGTCCATCGCCGACATCGCCGCCGCGGGCTGGGTGCGCCGCGCGACGAGCGGCTCGGTCAGGTAGAAGCCGGCGCAATCCTCGACCGCGCGGGGCTCGATGGGCAACGAGGGGGCGAGCGCGAGCAGGCGCGCCTGCGCTTCGTCGAGCGCGAGCGGGGGCGTCATCCGTCCGGGTCGGCGAACCAGTCGCCCGACTTGCCGCCGCGCTTCTCGATCAGCCTCACCGGGCCGACGATCATCGCCTTGTCGAGCGCCTTGGCCATGTCATAGATTGTCAGGAGTGCTATGCAACATGCTGTCATCGCTTCCATTTCTACGCCGGTCCGGCCGACCAGCGAGGCGGCGGCGGTGGCCTCGACCCCCTTCTCGACGAACGCGAAGTCGAGCGTGACGCTGGTCAGCGCGAGCGGGTGGCACAGCGGGATCAGCTCAGGGGTCTTCTTGGCCGCCATGATCCCGGCGATCCGGGCGGCGGCGAGGACGTCGCCCTTGGGCGCGGCGCCGTCGCGGATCGCGGCGAGCGCCTCGCGCGACATGGTGATCGTGCCCCTGGCGATGGCGCTGCGTTGCGTTTCGGGCTTGCCTCCCACGTCGACCATCCGCGCCCGGCCCCGTCCGTCGAGATGGCTCATTTCAGCCATTCAGCAACGCCTTGGTCGCCGCCATGACGTCATCGGCGCGCATCAGGCTTTCGCCGACGAGGAAACAGCGCACCCCGCTGCGCGCCAGGCGTTGGCAGTCGGTGTGGCTCGCGATCCCGCTCTCGCCGACGAGCAGCGCGCCGACGGGCGCAAGCGGGGCGAGCCGCTCGGTCACCGCGAGGTCGGTGGCGAAGCTCTTGAGGTCGCGGTTGTTGATGCCGATCAGGCGCGACTTGAGCCGGCCCGCACGCTCCATCTCGGCCTCGTCGTGGATCTCGACCAGCACGTCCATCCCGCGCTCGAGCGCCGCGGCCTCGATCTCGGCCATCGCCGTGTCGTCGAGAGCGGCGACGATGATCAGGATCGTGTCGGCCCCGATCGCGCGCGATTCGAGCACTTGCCACGGATCGACCATGAAGTCCTTGCGCAGCACGGGCAGCGGCACGGCGTGGCGCGCGGCGATGAGGTAATCCTCGTGGCCCTGGAAATAGGGCGCATCGGTCAGCACCGACAGGCACGCGGCGCCGCCCGCGGCATAGTCGCGGGCATGGTCGGCGGGGTGAAAATCTCGTCGGATTAATCCTTTCGATGGGGAAGCTCGCTTGATTTCGGCGATAAGCCCGAAGCCGCTCAGGGCCTTGGCCTCGAGCGCGGTGCGAAATCCCCGCGGCTTGCCTTGCGCGGCGGCCAGCTCCTCGAGCGCGGAGACCGGCTCGCGCAAGCGGCGGTGCGCCACGTCCTGCCGCTTGGCGGCGACGATCTCGGCGAGCTTGTCGGCCATGAGCCGCTCTAGCGCTGCGCTTTCGGCGATGTCGAGAATTTGGTTCGCGCGAAGGCGCAAAGGCGCGAAGGCGCGAAGGAGCGAAGGAGCGGGCTCTGCCGCCCACCGATTTCGTGTGAAATTCTGCTGCTTCGCCCCAATTGGTATCTTTGCGCCTCTGCGCGAACCCTATTTCACCGCCGCGATCCAGCAGTCGAGCAGCGCCTTGGCGAGTCCCCTGTCGATCGCCTCGGCAGCTTCCTCGACCCCGTCGCGCCAGTCGTCGACTTCGCCCGCGATCATCAGCGCGGCGGCGGCGTTGAGCAGCACCGCGTCGCGGTACGGCCCCGGCGCGCCCATCAGCAGCGCGCGTAACGCGGCGGCGTTGTGCGCCGCGTCGCCGCCGCGGATCGCCTCGACCGGGGCGTGCGGCAGCCCCGCCTGGGCGCAGTCGAAACGATGCATCTCGAAGTCGTCGCCGGCGATGTCGGCGAGCTCGTTGCCCGCGGCGAGGCTCAGCTCGTCGAGGCCCTCATCGCCCGAGACGATCATCGAGCGCCCGGTGCCGAGGCTCGCCATCGCTTGCGCATAGATCGGAACGTAGGCCGGGCGGGCGATCCCGATGAGTTGGCGCGAGACCCGCGCGGGGTTCGACAGCGGGCCCATCAGGTTGAAGATCGTGCGCCGCCCGATCGCCTTGCGGATCGGCTGGATGCGCCCCATCGCGGGATGGTGGTTGGCTGCGAACAGGAAACAGATTCCGAGATCGTTCAAGGTGTTCCCGGCGGTTCTTCCGGCTTTGTCCATGTCGAGCCCGAGCGCCTCGAGCGTGTCGGCCGCGCCGGCCTTGGACGAGGCGGCGCGATTGCCGTGCTTGGCCACCGGCACCCCGCACGCCGCGACCACGAGCGCGACCGCGGTCGAGACGTTGAGCGTGTGGTGGCCGTCGCCGCCGGTCCCGCACACGTCGATGGCGCTGGCGGGGGCGTCGATCGGCAGGAGCCGCGCCCTTAGCGCGCGCGCCGCGCCGGCGATCTCGGCGGCGGTCTCGCCGCGCTCGGACAGCTCGACGAGGAAGCGCGCGATCTCCTCGTCGCTGGTCGCGCCATCGAGCAGCGCGCCGAACGCCTCCTCGGCTTCGGCTTCGCTGAGGTGCGGCTCGGCCGGAGGGAGCGTCTTCACGCGGGAACCCGCGCGTCGATTCCGCAAACGCGCAGGAAATTGGCGAGCAGCGCGTGGCCGTGCTCGGTGGCGATGCTTTCGGGGTGGAATTGGACGCCGTGGATCGGCAGCTTCGCGTGGCGGAACCCCATCACGTGGGCATCATCCGCGGTGGCGTTGACGATCAGCTCGGCGGGAACGTCCTCGACCACCAGGCTGTGATAGCGCGTCGCGACGAACGGCGAGGGCAGGCCGGCGAACACCCCGCTGCCGTCGTGGCTGACCGGGCTGGTCTTGCCGTGCATCAGCCCGCCGCGCACCACGCGCCCGCCGAAATGCTGGCCGATCGCCTGGTGGCCGAGGCATACCCCGAGCAACGGCTTGACCGCATCGGCGCAGGCGGCGACCAGATCGAGGCTGATTCCCGCCTCGTTGGGCGTGCACGGGCCCGGCGAGATCAGGAACCCTTGCGCGCCCGTCGCCAGCGCCTGCGCCGCCGACAGCGCGTCGTTGCGCACCACTTCGACCTCGGCGCCCATCTCCATCAGGTAGTGGACGAGGTTCCAGGTGAAGCTGTCGTAATTGTCGAGGACCAGGATCATCGACGCGCCCGTGGCGGCTTTGGCCCCCGCGATCAAGCCCGCTGCGCGAACCGGTCGGTGGCGCGGATCAGGCCGTCGGTGATGCCGGGCTCGCTGAACAAGTGGCCGCCGTCGGGCACGATCTGGAGCTCGACCTCGGGCCACGCGCACTTGAGCGCCCAGGCCGCGGCCGGGGGCGTGCAACAATCGTGACGTCCCTGGACGATGATTCCGGGGATGCCCCTTAGCTTGCCCGCGTCGCGCAGGAGCTGGCCTTCGTCGAGCCAGCACTTGTGGCGGAAATAATGGTTCTCGATCCGCGCGACCGCGACCGCCTTGTCGTCGCCGGTGAATTCCTCGAGCACGTGCGCGTCGGGCAGCAGCGTGACGGTCACCGCTTCCCACCCGCTCCACGCCTTGGCCGCGGCGAGGCGCGTGGGCCGGTCGTCGCTGGTCAGGCGGCGGTGATAGGCTTCGACCAGGTCGCCGCGCTCGGCCTCGCGGACGTGGCCCGAGAACGCCTCCCAGGCTTCGGGGTACAGCTCGCTCGCGCCGTACTTGTAGAGCCAGTCGCCCTCGTTCTGACCGGCAAGGAAGATCCCTCGCAGCACCAGCTCGGTCACGCGATCGGGATGCGTCTCGGCATAGGCGAGCGCCAGCGTCGAGCCCCAGCTGCCGCCGAACACCTGCCACGCCGAGTGCCCGCACATCGCGCGCAACCGCTCGATGTCGGCGACGAGATGCCAAGTGGTGTTGGCCTCGAGGCTGGCGAACGGAGTCGAGCGGCCGCAGCCGCGCTGGTCGAACAGCAGCACGTCGTAAAGCGCCGGATCGAACTGGCGGCGATGGTCGGGGCTGCATCCGCCGCCGGGCCCGCCGTGGAGGAACACCACCGGCTTGGCCCCGCGCGTGCCGCAGCGCTCCCAGAACAGCAGGTGGCCGTCGCCGACCTCGAGCGTGCCCGTCTCGTAAGGCTCGATCTCGGGATAGAGCGTGCGGCGCGGGTCGGTTTGGGCGCTCACGGCCGGGTCTCCAGCAACTTGACCAGATTGCGCTTCCAGAACTTCGCCCAGGTGTGCGTGCCGTGGCCCTTGGTCTCGGCGCTCGCCGGGATCAGGACGAAGCGCGCGCGCGGCATCAGCCGGACGAGCGTCTCAGCCGACCCCAGCTCGGGCGGGTTGATGAAATCGTCCGCCGAATTGATCCACAGCACCGGCACCGTAATCCGCGCGAGCGCAGGCGAAGGATCGTAATCGCGCGATGCGTCGAGCTGGTAGATCGTGTCGTTGGCGTCGTTGGCGGTCGCGGCGTAAGCGGTCTCCGCCTGCGCGAGAAACGCCTCGGCGCGGTCGCGGGTCGGGTGGGCGACCTGCCAGGCGAGCGGGCTCGACCCGGCGATCAGCGACAAGTCGCGCATCGTGCGCAGGCCTTGTTCGGGGGGCCGCGTGTAGTTGCCGCCGTTCCACGCCGGATCGGCCCGGATCGCGTCGATCGACATCTTGCGCCAGACGCGGTTGCGCCCGGCGATCGCCAACGCGTTGCACGCGAACGGGGCAAGGCGGCGGGCGAAGCCCGGATAAGCTTCGCCCCAGACGAACGCGTGCATGCAGCCCATCGAGGTGCCGAGGATCAGCTCGAGCCGCTCGACCCCGAGCCCCTCGACCAGCATCCGCCGCTGCGCCGCGACCATGTCGGCGTAAGTGTAGCGCGGGAAGCTCATCCGCATCCCGTCGCTCGGCTTCGACGAGCGGCCGTGGCCCAGGTTGTCGGGCAGGATCACGTACCAGCGGCGCACATCGAGCGGCTGGCCGGGGCCGTAAAGCTCGTCGGCGAACTGCGGACGGAAGAACTGCTTTCCCGTGCCCCCGGTGCCGTGAAGCACCATCACCGCGTTGTCGATCGTCCCGCGCGCGTCGCGGTGCGGCTCGCCCAGCGTGGTCACGTGGATCCGCGCCTCGGGCAGGACCTGGCCGCTGGCGAAGCCGAAGTCCTTAAGCACGACGTCGCGCTCGCTCGCGCGCGTCGCCCAGTCCTCGGCCTGGGCTGGAGCGGCGATGAGGGCGGCGAGGGCGGTGAGGGCGAGGAGGAGGGTGCGCATCGCTTGACGCTAGACCGCTGGCGCGGCCGGTCAAGCTAGCGCCGCGGCGTCTTCTCGACCACGATCAACGGCCCGAGCGGCACCGTCCGGTCGAGCCGGCCCGCCGCCGGGTCCCACAGCGCCGAGACCGAGCCGTCGAGGTACAGCGCGTTCGGGCACTTGAGGCGATCGCGCATGAACCGGGCGAGGCGGCCGAACGAGATCGCGCTGTCGCTGATCACGAAGTGCGCGCGCCCCTTCGCGTCAATCCCCACCGCGTTGCGGACATGGAGCGATTCGCCGTTGGCGGCGATCCTGGGATGGAGCTTGCCGGCGATCACCAGCATCGGCCCCGATTGCGTGGCGAACGCGGGGCGGCGCTTGACCGTGTCTGCGAAGACATCGGCGCTGCGGACGTGCCAGCCGCCGCCTTTTCCGTCCTTGGCCGCGTCGACCCAGAACACTCCGTTGGGGAGCAGCCCGAAATTGCCCCCGCCGGCGACGCGGTTGAGCGTGTGGCGCCGCTCGCCGTCCTCGACGTAATAGCCAATCGGCTCGCCGTTCTCGTCGTACATCCCGCCGTTCATCGCGAACGCGACCTGCTTGGGGTCGGGAACGATGTCGGCGAGCACTTCGAGGCTGCGCGCCGGATCGCCGTCGGGCGCGTCGAGCTGGGTACGGACGGTGTGAACGCCGGGCACCGCGAGGCAATGGGTGAAGCCGTCGCCCTCGAAGCTCACCGTGGCGCAAGCCGACGCGACCCGCCGCGCCGGGGCGGGCTCGCTATCGGCCGCGCACCCGGCGAGCAGGAACAGACCGATCAGCGCCCGCATCGCGTTCAGGCGCGGCCCGAAAGTCGCGCGGCGAACGCGTCGACCACGTTGTTGCCGGTGAAGTCGACCACCTTGGGCGTCACCATCGCGCGCGCGAACGCGGAGGTCACGTTGCGGAAATCGGGTTGGTCGGCGGTCGCCACCGCGACGACGATCTCGGCCACCTCGTCGCCGGTCTGGCCGTGCTCGGCGAACACCCCGCCCATCGCGCGCATGTAATTGGCGGCGAGCGCGTCGTAAGGCGCGGCCATCGCGCCGATCGACGCCGCCGAGCTCGAACGGGCGCTGGCGACGAACTCGGTGTTGATCGGCCCGGGCTCGACCAGCGCGACGGTGATGCCCATCTGGCGGGCGAGCGGGGCGAAGCCTTCCATCATCCCCTCGACCGCGAACTTGGCCGCGCAATACGCCTCGTTGAACGGCTGGCCGAGCAGCCCGCCGACGCTGGTCACGCTGACGATTCGCCCCGAGCCTTGCGCGCGCATCTGCGGGACGACCGCTTTGGTGAGGTTCCACACGCCGAAGAAGTTGACCTCCATCGTCCGCCGCAAGTCGGCTTCGGAGGTCTGTTCGAGGCTGCCGAGAAAGCCCGCGCCGGCGTTGTTGACGAGCACGTCGATGCGTCCGTGGCGCGCGATCGCGCCCGAGACGCACGCCGCGATCGAGGCGGCGTCGGCAACGTCGAGCGGCGCGACCTCAGGCACGACCCCCGCCGCCGCGCCGGCCTCGTCGAGCGCCACCCGGCGGCTCATGTCGCGCATCGTCGCGACCACGGCGTAGCCGGCTTGGGCCAACCGCACCGCGGTGTGCAGCCCCACCCCGCTCGAGCAGCCGCTGACGAGCGCTACGGGTTTCTCGCTCATATTCTTGCCTTCCTCACTGTCCGAACCCCGCCTCGCCCGCCACGCGCACCGCTTCGCGCGCGGCGGCGATGAGGGCGCCGGCCTTGGCCTCGCATTCGCGCTGTTCATAGGCGGGATCGCTGTCGGCGACGATCCCCGCGCCGGCCTGGACGTGGAGCGTGCCGTCCTTGACCACCCCGGTGCGCAGCACGATGCAGCTGTCGAGCGTGCCGTCGGGCGCGAAGTAGCCGACCCCGCCGGCATATGCCCCGCGCGCCTCGCGCTCGAGTTCGGCGATGATCTCGCACGCGCGAACCTTGGGCGCGCCGCTGACGGTGCCCGCGGGAAAGCCCGCGAACAGCGCATCGAGCGCGTCCTTGGCGGGATCGA
>DATLDS010000211.1:0-2464 GCA_035525735.1 Novosphingobium sp. | reverse complement strand
CGGTGCCGACCTCGCGCGCGACGCGCGTCACTTCCGAGGCGAAGCCGTTGAGCTGGTCGACCATCACGTTGATGGTGTCCTTGAGCTCGAGGATCTCGCCCTTCACCTCGACCGTGATCTTCTTCGACAAGTCGCCGCGCGCCACCGCGGTGGTGACTTCGGCGATGTTGCGGACCTGGCCGGTGAGGTTCGCGGCCATGAAGTTGACGTTCTCGGTCAAATCGGCCCAGGTGCCGGCGACGCCGGGGACTTGCGCCTGGCCGCCGAGCTTGCCCTCGGTGCCGACCTCGCGCGCGACGCGCGTCACTTCCGAGGCGAAGCCGTTGAGCTGGTCGACCATCGTGTTGATGGTGTTCTTGAGCTCGAGAATCTCGCCCTTCACGTCGACCGTGATCTTCTTGGACAAGTCGCCCAAGGCGACCGCCGTCGTCACTTCGGCGATGTTGCGGACCTGCCCGGTGAGGTTGGCGGCCATCAGGTTGACGTTGTCGGTCAAGTCCTTCCACGTGCCCGCGACGCCGCTGACCTTCGCCTGCCCGCCGAGCTTGCCCTCGGTGCCGACCTCGCGCGCGACGCGCGTTACCTCCGACGCGAACGATCCCAGCTGCTCGACCATCGTGTTGACCACGGTGCCGATGCGCAGGAACTCGCCGCGCAGCCGCCGTCCGTCGATCTCGACCGCCATCGATTGCGACAGGTCGCCCTTGGCCACCGCGCCGATCACGCGGCTGACTTCGGCGGTCGGCTGGACCATGTCGTCGATCAATTCGTTGACCGCGCGCAACGTGGTGTCCCACCCGCCGGTCGCGCCGCGGACCTTGGCGCGGTGGCCGATCTTGCCTTCCTTGCCGACGACGCGGGAGAGCCGCTCGAATTCCTCGGTGATCTGCTGGTTGAGCCCGACGACCTCGTTGAACAGGATCGCGATTTCCTGATCGGGGCCGCTGAAGTCCTCGTCCAGGCGGACGCTGAAGTCGCCTTTGCGCAATTTGCGCAGCGCGCCGATCAGTTTGCGCCGCGTCACTCCCGAAAGCTCGAGCGGGCTTTGTGCGTTCACTGAGTCCCTCCTGGCACGCCGTGGCCGAGCGCGTCATCCCTGATGCGCGCAACAAACGAATTGCGCTAAGGTTCCGCGCGAACGGCTTTGTCCGTGGATAAGGGAGTGTCGCGCGATGGCTAGTGATCCGCTGTTCGATTTCCACGGAAAGGTGGCGCTGGTCACCGGCGGGTCGCGCGGGCTCGGCTATCAAATGGTGCACGCGCTGGCCGAGCGTGGCGCCGACGTGATCGTCGCCAGCCGCAAGCTCGACGCGTGCGAAGCGGTGGCGGACGAAGTTCGGGCGCTGGGCCGGCGCGCGCTCGCGGTCGCTGTCCACGCCGGGCGCTGGGCCGAATGCGACGCGCTGGTCGAGCGCGCCTACGCCGAGTTCGGCCGCGTCGACATCCTCATCAACAACGCCGGGATGTCGCCAGCCAGCCCCAGTCACGAGGTCAGCGAAGCGCTGTTCGATTCGGTGCTCAACCTCAACTTCAAGGGGCCGTTCCGGCTCGCCTCGCGGATTGGTCATCGCATGGCGCAAGGCGACGGCGGGTGCATTCTCAACATCAGCTCGATCGCGTCGCTGATCGCCGCGCCCGGGGTGGTGCCTTACAGCGGCGCCAAGGCGGCGCTCAACGCGATGACCGTCGCGATGGCGCGCGAGTACGCGCCCAAGGTGCGCGTCAATGCGATCATTGCCGGGCCGTTCCTTACCGCCATCGCGCAAGCCTGGGCGCCCGAGCGACGCGAGACGCAGCCCGTCGCGCTGGGCCGACCGGGCGAGCCGCATGAGATCGTCACCGCCGCGCTGATGCTCGCCAGCCCCGCCTCGTCGTACACCACCGGCGCGCTGCTCAGCGTCGACGGCGGGCCGCGCTAAAGCATTCCGCCCAGCCGTTCGCGCACGATCGCCTCGGCATCGGCAACGATCCGCGAGATCAGCTCCTGGCACGTGGGAATGTCGTGAATCAGGCCCTGGATCAGCCCCGCGCTCCAGATGCCGTGTTCGGTATCGCCGGTGGCCAGGCCCTCGCGACCGCGAGTGCCCTTCACCAGGTCGGCCACCTCGGGGAACGGCTTGCGCTCGCCTTCGGCAACGAGCACCGCCTGGCTGATGGCGTTCCGGGCGACCCGCGCGGTGTTGCGATACGTGCGGAAGATGAGGTCGGTCGAGCGCTCGTCGCCGGCGACCATCGCATCCTTGAACGCCGGGTGGATCGGCGCTTCGGCGGTCGCGGTGAAGCGGGTGCCCATGTTGATCCCGTCCGCGCCCAGCGCCAGCGCGGCGACGAGTCCGCGCCCATCGCCGAACCCGCCCGAAGCGAGGATCGGAATCTTGACCTTGTCGACCGCGGCGGGGATCAGGATCAGGCCCGGAATGTCGTCCTCGCCCGGATGGCCGGCGCATTCGAAGCCGTCGATCGA
>DATLDS010000210.1:0-9475 GCA_035525735.1 Novosphingobium sp. | reverse complement strand
GAAAGAGGCGCGACGGAGCCATAACCTGCCTTTTGCATTGGCGGAAGCTGTGCTTAATTGCACAGCACTGGGGTTGGCGGGGGTGTCCTATGATCGCGGAATGCGCCACGGTAACGGCGTTACGACCGGCCCCGCGGCCGCATGGGCTCACAAGGTCACCGTTCGACCGCCGCGCACGGCGCGACCGGCGGCCGCGGGCCGGGCGAGCGAGCGGCGTGACGGAGGGTAAGGCATGAGCGGTGAAGATCCAGCAGCGGGCGGCAATCGGACGATTTTCCGGCCTTCGCCGCTTTCGGGGCTCGGCCAGCCGGTGGCCCCGCCGCCGCCGATTCCGGCTCCCGTCCCGACCGCCGACGCCGCGCTGGCCCCTGCCGCCCCGATTGCAGCCAGTTCGCCGCCGCAGCGCGCGCCATCGGCGCCGCGGCTCAGCGACGAGGGTTTTCCCGTTCCCACCACCCCGCGCGAAAGCCGCGCTCCGCTGGTCACCGAGGCCGGGCCGGTGCTCGCGCTCGCGGCGAGCGTGCGCTCGGGCCGCGCACGAATCGCGATGGGCGATTTCCACCGCAACGCGAGCGAGGCGATCGCGGCGTACGACCGCGCGATCACCCCGCTTTATCCCGACGAGACGCGGCGCACCGCGCGCGCGCTGCTCGCCGCGACGGTCGACGATATCGCCGGCAACCTCCCCAGCCTCGACGGCGGCGAGCCGTGGAGCGGGCCGCCGCTGACCGGCGAGTTCGGCGGCGGAGAGTTCGACGAGGAGCGCATCTGGGCCGAGCTCGAGAAGGCGCTCAAGGAGCCCGAAGACAATTCAGACATCATCGAGCTGGCGCACGCCTGCATCGCCGCGGGCTATCAGGGCAAGTACCGCACCGCCGAGAACGGCCGCGCCGAGCTGTCCGAGATGACCACCCGGCTCTACACCGGGCTCGATCACATCAAGGCGTTGTCGATGCGTTACGTCTCGCCGCAGTGGGTCGGCTACGACGCGCCGCTCGGCAAAGTCGGGGTGTTCGGCGTGGTTGCGCTGGTCATTGCCGGGGCGCTGGTGCTGGTGCTCGCGGTCTACGCGGCGCTGCGTGTGATGGGAGGTGCGGCATGAACCGGCTGCTCGGCAACTGGAACCTGGTGACGGGCCTCTCCGCGCTGGCCGCGGCGGTGCTCGTCTGGTTCGGGCTCCCGATCCTGTTGCCCGCGGTGGCTTCGTTCGAGGTCCGCGCCGGCCTGGTCGCGGTGATCGTTGTCGGCTGGTTGGTCACGGCGTTCCTGCGCCGGCGCGCGGCCAAGCAAGCCAACGATTCGATCGCCGACCAGCTCGCGACGGCCTCGGGCGCGCAGGAGAACGCGGTCGTCAGCCAGCGGATGAGCGAGGCGATCGGCCAGTTCAAGGCCGCCTCGGGCGGGCAGCGCGACTACCTCTACAGCCGCCCGTGGTACGTCATCATCGGCCCGCCGGGCGCGGGCAAGACCACCGCGTTGCTCAACTCGGGGCTGCGCTTTCCGTTCTCCGACCAATCGCTCAAGGGCATCGGAGGAACGCGCAACCTCGATTTCTGGTTCGCCGACGAAGCCGCGATCGTCGACACCGCGGGGCGCTACACCAGCCAGGATTCGGACGCGTCGGCCGACAGCCAGGGCTGGCGCAGCCTGCTCGACCAGCTCAAGCGCAACCGCCCCAAACAACCGATCAATGGGGTGATCGTCGCGCTCGGCGTCGACGAGCTGCTCAAGGCCGATCTCGCCGGGGTCGATCGCCACGCGAACAGCGTGCGCCGACGCTTGATCGAGCTGCGCCGCGCGCTCGACTTGTCGACCCCGATCTACCTCCTGCTGACCAAGGTCGACCTGCTCGCCGGGTTCATCGAGTTCTACGACGATCTCGACGCGCAAGGGCGCCGCGCGGTGCTCGGCGTCACGCTTCCGGATCCCGATGCGACCCCCGACAAGGCCGAGATCATCGCCGCGTTCGACCGCTTCGTCTCGGCGCAAGGCGCGCGCCAGGCCAAGCGGCTCAGCGAGGAGGGCGATTCGACCCGGCGCAGCTTGATCCTGGGCTTTCCCGCTCAACTCGCCTCGCTCCGCTCCCGCCTCTCGCGGTTCGTCGAGGGCGCGTTCGGCCCGGGCGAGCCGATCGGCACGCTACGCGGGTTCTACTTCACCAGCGGGGTGCAGGAGGGCGCGCCGCTCGACCGGCTGCTGTCGGGCGTGGCCGAGATCTATTCGGCGCCGTCGTCGCAGACCGCCGAATCGGGCAAGACCTACTTCCTCAACCGGCTGCTGCGCGAAGTCGTGTTCCGCGAGGCCGGGCTGGTCCAGACGGGCCGCGCCGCGCGCGAGAAGCAGCGCCGTCAGCTCGTCACCTCGCTGGTCGCGGTTGGCCTCGCGACCGTGGTCCTGCTCGGCCTGATCGTGATGAACTTCATGGCTGAGCGCAGCGCGGCCCCGCGCGATGCGGGAGCGGCGGTCGCTGCGGCGGGCTCCGCGCCACTTGAAGACGCGGTCGCCGTAGCCGGCGCCGCTGGGGAGGCGGAGCGCCGCGGATGAAGATGTTTTCCTCGGCACCCGCGCCCGGCGCGACGCAGGCGGCGAGCCCCACGCTCGCCGCTTCGCCGCGCCCGGCGGGTCCGTGGCTATTCGGCAAGCTCCCCGCGCACGGTGATTTCATTTCCCGCGGCCTCCCGCCCGAGTTGCGCGAGCAGCTCGACTTGTGGCTCTCGGCCGAGCTCGCCGCGGCGCGCGCGCGGTTCGTCGACTTCGACGAGCGCTATCGCCTCGCGCCGCCGTGGCACTTCGTCGATCGCGACGCGGCGGGCGCGTGGAGCGGCGGCGCGTTGTGCCTGTCGGTCGACGCGGTCGGCCGGCGCTTTCCGATCCTGCTCGCCGCGCCCGCGGCCGATGCGACCGACGCCGTCGCCAAGGCCTGGGCCTTGCTCGAGCTGGTCTTTTCGGCGCTGGGCGAGAGCTGGGACGCGGCTCGACTGCACGAGGCTTTGACGGCGCTGGTCCCGACGCCCACCGCCGACGCGGCCTCGACCGCGCCGGTCTGGGCGATCGAAGCCGAGGACGGCACGCGCGTCGAGACGCCGGGGAGGTTTCCCGCGGGGTTGATCGAGCGCATGCTGGAGCTCGCTGAATGAACCGCAATTTCCGTGACGAAAGGGTCGCACCTTGATGAGGGTTCCAAGCTGATGCCGGGGCAACTGCGCATCGAAGACGTGTCGCTGACCGACACCGGCCTGGCGCGGGCCGAGAACGAGGACTGCCACGTCAGTCTTCCGCGCGAGCAGGTGTGGCTCGTCGCCGACGGGATGGGGGGGCACGACAACGGGCGCTTCGCCAGCCAGGCGATCGTCGAGGCGGCGAGGAACGCGAACCCGCCCGAAGGCCTCGAGGCAGCGTGCGACGCGCTCGGCGGCGCGATCCAGGCGGCGAACGAGACGATCTTCTCTGCGTCGCGCGACGCCGGCAAGATGATGGGCTCGACCGTCGTCTCGCTGGTCGTGCGCGACGGCGAGTTCGCGGTGATGTGGGCCGGCGACAGCCGCTGCTATCTGTTCCGCGACGACCAGTTGATCCAGTTGACCCGCGATCACAGCCAGGTCCAGGAACTGCTCGACCGCGGGCTGCTGACGCTCGCGGACGCCGCCGACCATCCGATGCGCCATGTCCTGGCGCGGGCGGTCGGCGTCCAGGCCGAGCTCCAGATCGACGCGATCCGCGACACCGTGGTCAAGGGCGACTTGTTCCTGCTGTGCAGCGACGGGCTTCACGGGGTGGTCGAGGACGACGAGATCGCGGCGCTGTTGCGCGAGCACGGCAGCTCGGCCGCGCCCAAATTGATCGACGCCAGCCTCGAACGCGGCGCGCCCGACAACGTCACGGTGGTGCTGGTCTATGCCAGCGAGCCGACGATGCTGGTCCTCGCCGGCGAGGGGAGCGCCCGATGAGCACCCCGGAGACTCCCCCGCCTCCACCGAGCGACGATCCCGAATCGACGATGTTCGTGCCCGGCGGGGTCGATCCGGTCGAAGAGGAAGAGCGCACGCGGTTCATCGCCCCCGACGAAGCCGCGGCGGCCGCTCCGCCGCCCGCGCCTCCACCACCACCCCCGTCGCCTCCACCGCCGCCGCCGCCGGCTTCCTCGACTTCCGCGCCGACCGGCGACGGCGGGCTGCCCGGAACGCCGCGCCGCATCCAGATCGGCGACGTGCTCAATCACACTTACGAAGTGCGCAAGTTCATCGCCCGCGGCGGGATGGGCGAAGTGTTCGAGGGCGTGAACGTCAACGCCGAGGACGATCGCGTCGCGATCAAGGTCATGCTCCCGCACCTCGCGGCCGACCCGCTGGTCCAGGCGATGTTCTCGAAGGAGGCGAAGACGCTGACCCGGCTGCGTCACCCGGGCCTCGTCCAGTATCGCCTGCTCGGGCGCGAGCCGACCCTCGGGGTGACCTACATCGTCACCGAGTTCGTCGACGGGGTGAACTTGTCCGACGTGCTCAAGACGCTCGAGACCACGCCCGAAGACTTGTTCACCTTGCTCAAGCGGCTCGCCGCCGCGCTCGGCGCGGCGCACGAGCTCGACGCGGTCCACCGGGACATTTCGCCCGACAACGTGCTGCTCGACGGCGGCCAGCTCAAGAACGCCAAGATCATCGACTTCGGCATCGCCAAGGATCTCGATGCCGGGGCCAAGACGATCGTCGGCGAGGGCTTCGCGGGCAAGCTCGGCTACGTCGCGCCCGAGCAGCTGGGTTCGTACGGGCGCTCGGTGGGCCCGTGGACCGACGTCTACTCGCTGGCGCTGGTGATCCTCGCGGTGGCCAAGAAGACCGAGGACATCGGCATGGGCGGAAGCTTGGCCGACGCCTTCGAGCATCGCAAGGAGGTGCCCGACCTGTCGGCCGCGCCCGAAGAGCTGCGCCCGATCCTCGCCAAGATGCTGGTGCCCGATCCCGCCGAGCGGCTGCGCTCGATGGACGCGGTGATCGAAGAGATCTCCGCGCAGGGCCACGGCGGAATGACCTCGTTCGAAGCGGCGACGCGGCTCCAGTTCGAGCAGTTGCAGGCGCAGCAGGCGGGCGGGCCCAACAAGCTGCTGATCGGCGGCGGCGCCGCGGCGCTGCTCGCGCTCGCCGCGGGCGGCTGGTTCATGTTCGGGCGAGGGGTCGCCGATCCGCAAGGAACCGCGCAAAAGGCGCTGGCGACGGGGCTGCGCTCGGTCCAGTGCAGCTGGCTCGACGTCGGCTCGGTGCAGGCGCGCGACCAGACGATCGACGTCTCCCTGCGCGGCGTCTCGGGCAAGCCCGACCGGGCCAAGACCCTGATCGCCGACACGATTGAGAAGGCCGGCCTCGAGGTCGGCGACATCGACTTCGCCGACGTCAAGCAGATCGATTCGACCGATTGCAGCCCGATCGACGCGTTCGCGCAGATTCGCGACTACGCCGGCTCGCGGATGACCGTGACCAAGCGCCAATACGAGATGGCCAGCCAGGCCGGCGTGCTTGCCGCCGATCCGGTGGTCGAGCTCGACCTCAACAAGCTGCCCGACGACATCGCGATGTTCGGCCTCGAGGAGACCGGCGAGATCACGACCTTGTTCACCAGCAAGGACGAGATCGCCGATTTCGAGACGACCACGCCGCGCCCCGGCGTCACCGGCTTCAAGCTCACCACCGATCACAAGGGCTGGTCGGGCGTGCTCCTGCTCAAGGGCAAGGGACCGTTCGACAAGACTCTCGTGGCGAAGGAACCGGGCGAAGTCAGCGAATCGTGGGTCAGCCGCTTCCTGCAGGCCGCCAAGGCGCAAGGGTGGAAGTCGGAGATGATCTGGTATCGGACCGTCGACGAAAAGCCGGGTTGAAAGGGACTTATCCCCCGCGCGAAATCTCGTCGTAGGCCTTGCGGAATTCCTTGGCGAACATGTCCATGAACGCCTCGTCCGAATCGAACGCGACCCCGCTGAACTCCTTCTCGTAAGCCTTCCACATCGCCGCGTCGCGCGCGCTGGGGAGGATCTTCTCGAGCAGTCCGCGGGTCTCGGCGCGGCTGCGGATCGATTTCGGGCTGAAGCGGTCGAGCGTCGAGCGCAGCGCGCCCTGCATCGCCCGCAGCGTCGCCAGCTGGTGCGCCTGGAGGTCGCGAAAGCCGTCCTCGATCGCTTTTTCGGCGGGCATGAAGCCACGCTCGGGCGGATTGAGGATGTGGCCGAGCGCCTGCTCGGGGCTGCGCGCGAATTTCAGCGGATTGTTGCCCGCGATCTCGAGCCCGGTGCTCGCCGCGCCCATCTGGCTCTTGGCGCGGGCGCGCGCCTCGAGCATCACCACCATTCCCGCGATCAGCTTGCGCAGCAGCAGGCCGGCTTGGCCGAGCGCCTCGGCCTCGCCCTGGCGAACCGCCTCGGGCCCGAGCCCCGCGCCGGCAAGAAACGGCCCGATTCCTCCCGCGCCCGAGGTCGGCGGGGCAGCGGCGGGCGCGGTCGGTGCAGCCGGCTCGGAGGCAGCGGCCGGCGCGGCCGGTTCGGGTATCGCGGGTGCGGGCTGGGCCGCGCCGCCAAAGCCGCCACGTTCCCAGTCGATCGCGTTGCTCGCGGCGAAACGGCTCCAGATGTCGTCGTCGCTCGCCGCGGGGGTGGGCGCCGGCGCGGGGGCCGGGGCCGGACGCGGTGCGGGAGCGGCCGCCTTGGGCGCCGAGGTGATCCGCCGCGCCGGGGCCGGGGCCGGGCCCGAGCTCGACGCGGCCGCGAGCGTCGCCACGACCTCGTAATGGCCGATGGTGATGACATCGCCGCTGGCCAGCCGGTGCGGGCCGGTGAGCCGCCCGCCCGCGCCGTTGACGAACGTGCCGTTGGTCGAGTTGTCGACCAGCTCGTAGCCGCCATTGCGGAACAGGATGTCGCAGTGGCGCGAAGAAATGTGCAGTTCGGGATCGGGCAGCGACCAATCGGTGCTCGACGCGCGCCCGATCGTCGCGCTGCGGCGGTCGAGCACGAGCGTCAGCGGCGATCCGTTGGCGAGCCGCGTCGCGTTGCGCACAGTCAGCGTCAGAGCCAGCGCAGGCTCGCTCATGCGCGAAGAACCGGGGACTTCCCCCGCTTCGGTATCGCCGCCGTTTGCGGTTTCTTCGTCAAAACACCCCCCGTCGAGCCGCTCTCGCACGCGTTTGCTTTTATAGGTCGGCGCGTGCCAATTCGAAACCGATGCTTTTCGCCCCGGTGTGATGGAGCGCATTGTGACGTTACTCAATTGCTAGCATGACGCTAATCAGTTATAAAGGATGCAGCCAATCGAGGGTCGCGACGCTGTCAAGATCGCGATGACGAGGAGTTCGAGATGAAAATGAAGCTTTTGCTCGCCACCGGCGCGCTGCTGGCATCGACCGCCTTCGCGGGCTCCGCCGCGGCCCAGACGGCCAATCCCGGCGAGCAGACCAGCGAAGATCTGATCTGCCAGCTGTCGGGTGACTGCGGCGGCTTCGACCAGCTCGAAGCGACCGAGGACAAGCCCGAATCGCGCGGCTTCAAGATCGCGCGCAAGACTTCGGCGGCCGATCCTTCGGCACCGTCGAAGGCGGTGACGCAGCGTTCGCGCACCAAGGTCACGGCCGAGGCCTCGCGCCCGGCGATCACCGCGGCGAAGCCCGGCCGTAATCGCACGATCGCGGCAAAGACTCGCGTCGCCGCGCCCGGCCGCGCCGACATGCGGATCACTTTCGTGACCGGCTCGGCCGAGCTGACCCCGGCCGGCCAGCGCGAGGCGATGAAGTTCGTCACCGCGCTCGGCTCGCCGTCGCTCGCGGGCAAGAAGTTCCGGATCGAAGGCCACACCGACTCGGTCGGCACGCGCTCCTCGAACCTCGAGCTGTCGCAGCGCCGCGCTCAGGCGGTGGTCGACTACCTCGCCGCGCACGGCGCCGATCGCACCCGCTTCGACGTCCAGGGCTATGGCTTCGACAAGCCACTTGCCGGGACCGACGCCAGCGCCGGAGCCAACCGCCGCGTCGAGGTCGTGCTCGTCAAGTAAGCGCCGCCGCTTCGGCGGGTGCAAACATCGTGATATGATCGCGGCCCGGGGATGCTAAGGCATTCCCGGGCCGCGATTTTTTATGCAGGTGTGAGCGAACGCATTGCCTCGCCCGCCAAACATTAGCAGAACGCTTACCGATCGGGGCGCCTAATCAGTGCCAAGCCGAGCGACTCGAAGGATGTCGCGCCTGGGAGAGAAGCTCATGAGCATCAGAATCGTCTTGGCCGCCGCCGCGTTGCTCGCCTCGGGCTCCGCGTTCGCGCAAGCCGCGGGGACCGACCAGACCACCGAAGACCTCGTCTGCCAGCTTTCCGAGAAGTGCACCGATGAAGCCCAGACCCCCGCCGACGCGGCGCCCGCCGCGACCGCGCCAGGCGCTCCCCGGGTCTCAGCGACGCGCGGGTTCAGCATCGCCCGCAAGAACCCCGCTCCGGCCACCACGACCAGCGGCGCGCGGCTCGCCAAGCCCAAGGCCTTGGGCTCGAGCGCGAAGCGCGCGCAAGTGGCGCCCGCGGGCAAAGCGCGCGCTTCTTCGGGGACGATGGCGATGGGCCGCGCCGACTTGCGCGTCAGCTTCGTCACCGGCTCGGCCGAACTCACCGCGGCGGGGCAGCGCGAGGCGCAGAAGTTCGTTGGGGCGCTGTCGAACCCGCTGCTCGACGGGATGCGGTTCACCATCGAGGGCCACACCGACGCGGTCGGGGGCCGCGAGTACAACCTCGACTTGTCGCGCCGCCGCGCGCAGGCGGTGGTCGATTACCTCGCGGGCAAGGGCGCCGATCGGTCGCGTTTCGACGTCGCCGGGTACGGTTTCGACAAGCCGCTCGCCGGCACCAGCGCCTCGGCGGCGGCCAATCGTCGGGTCGAGGTCGTCCGGATCAAGTAAGCCGGTGCGGGCTTTGGCCGCGCTGAACGCTCGGCCCGTCGCAAACCACCCGAATTACCCCAGCCGTCGCGCTTGACCACGCGGCGGCCTTGGGCATCGTCGCGCGCAACCGGTTCGTGACGGCCGGGATTTCCTTGCAGGAGCCCTTCGGGTCGCGAAGTGTCCTCAAGGAAACAGGGCGGGGGCGCCACTCAGAGCCTCGCGCGTCGACCGACTGGGCCGGTGGCGCTCCCGTCCGCACCCTTAGCTTCAGCCCTTCGCTTTTTCCGCGAGCAACGACGGCGTGAGGATTTGCGGCAGCACCGCGGGCGCGGCAGCGCCGGGCGCGTACCACAAGTAGAGCGGAACGCCCGCGGCCCCGTTGGCCTCGAGGAAGCGGGTTATCGTGGGCTCGCGCCGGGTCCAGTCTCCGCGCAGCACTTGCACCCCGGCGCGCGCAAACGCGGCGCGGGTCGCCTCGCGGTCGAGCGCGGCGGCCTCGTTGGCCTTGCACGTCAGGCACCAATCGGCGGTGAAGTAGACGAACACCGGCTTGCCGCGCGCGCGCGCGGCGGCGAGCGCG
>DATLDS010000208.1:0-6504 GCA_035525735.1 Novosphingobium sp. | reverse complement strand
CGAATGCGTTCGTAGACTTCGAGCGTGTCGCTGCCAAGCGTGGCCCGCTCGGCGAGGCGCCAGCAGCCGTGCGCGGCGGCGAGGTCGGTCAGGCCGAGGTCGCCGATGCCGGGCTTTCCCGCCCCGATCATGATCGGCGCGCGGTAGATCAGCAGGCGGTCGACGAGGTCTTCGGCGAGGAACGCGGCGGCGGTCTCGGCGCCGCCCTCGACCAGCAGCCATTGCGCGTCGCCTTGCGCGATCTGCGCGGGCTCGGAAATCGCGCGCCAACCGTCGAGCGCCGCGCCGCGGGTCAGCACCCAGCGCTCGGGGCTGCGCGGCGCGAGCCCGGGCAGGCGCACGTCGAGCCTAGGCGCGTCGGCGCGTAGCGTGCCGCCGCCGACGAGGATCGCGTCGCAACGCGCGCGCTCGAGATGACCGTGCGCGCGCGCCGCCTCGCCGGTGATCCAGCGGCTGCTGCCGTCCGCCAGCGCGAGGCCGCCGTCGAGCGACAGCGCGAGCTTGAGCGTGACGTGCGGGCGGGAGAGCGTGGCGCGCGTGAGGTACCCGGCGAGGCTGGCTTCGGCTTCGGACGACGGGACAATGCTCGCTTCGGACCCGGCTTCGCGCACGCGCGCCAGGCCGCGCCCGGCGGTGCGCGGGTCAGGGTCCTCGACGCCTGCCACGAGCCGCGCCAGCCCGGCGGCGGCCGCCAGGTCTGCACAAGCCGGTCCGCGCTGCGAGGCGTGCGCGCACGGCTCGAGCGTGACGTAAAGCGTGCCCCCGCGCGCACGCGCTCCGGCCATCTCGAGCGCCGCGGCTTCGGCGTGCGGCCGTCCGCCGGATTGGGTCCAACCGCGCCCGACGACGTGCCCGTCGTTGACCACGATCGCGCCCACCGGGGGATTGGGCCGGCTCAACGGACGTGCGCGCTCCGCCAACGCGGCGGCAGCGGCGAGCCACTCGCTATCGCCGCGGTCAGTTTCCAACCGGGGCGACCCGGGGCTTCGGCCGCGCCGCTTCCACGGCCGCCTTGGCTTTCGCTTCCGCCGCCCGCTCGGCGCGGGCCCTGGCCTCGATCGCGTCGACGTCCATCCCCGAGGCGCGGCCGAGCGCCTTGTACATCTGGCGGACGCGCTCGGCGCTCGCCGCCTCCTCGGCCTCGCGGACTTTGCGTGCCTGGGTCGCGGCGATGTTGCCGGCGATGATCTCGGCGTCGCTGCGGCCCTCGCGCCAGCTTTCGATGTAGATCACCTCGGGCGGGCGCGGCATCCCGGCGAAGCCTTCCTGGAACATCACCGAGAACACCGCGAAGGTCGCCGCCGCGGCAACCCCCATCAGCGGCCAGCGGTGCGGCACCGGGCGCGCCAGCTCATGGCCGAGGTCGCCCAGCGCCCGGATCGGATTGATCAGTCGGAAGAATGCGCGGATGCGGCCCATTGCGCGAAGATAGGGCGACGCGCCCGCTCGCGCCAGTGTCAGTCGTATTCGACCCCGATCGGGATGCGGCCGCGGAAATTGCCCGCCGCCGCGCCGCCGACGCGCAGCCGCCCGCCGAACGCGAACTCGAGCGCGCCCGAGGCGTCGAGCATCGGCGCGGCGGGGAGGTCGGTGACGAGGTCGGTCAACTCGGCGGTCTCGCCTTGCGGAGTGCGCAGCGTGACCGACGAGGGCAGGATGATCCGCACCGCGCGCGACGGGCTGCCCGAGACGCGCCCGCGCCCGGTCAGCGCGAACCCGCCGAGGTCGACAAGGCCCTGATCGACGCGCTTGGCGCCCGATTGCGGATCGAGGCTGGCGACGCCGTCGCCGTGCCCGGTGCGGGCGAGGCGGCTGAATTCGATCCCCGCGGAAATCTCGATGCTGAGCGGAAGCTCGGCTTCGGCGCGCGCCGCGTCGCTGCACAGCTTGCACGCGGGCGCCTCGCCCGCGGCGGGAGCGGCGGCGAGCGCCAGGCACGCGGCGAGCGCGCGCAAGCAGGATGAGGGCCGCGCCATCGTCGCGCGTTATCCGCGAACATGGTTAAGCCCCCGTTACGGGCTTCTACCTAGCCGAAGGGGGCGTACAGCGAGCGCCCCTCGCGCTTGAGCCAGCGGTTGGCCGCGGCGACGTCGTCATCATAGATCGCGCCGAGCAGACGGTGGAACTCGGTCGAGTGGTCGAAGTGGACGAGGTGCGCGATCTCGTGCGCGACGACCGAGCGGCGCACCGCGTCGGGGGCCATCACCAGCCGCCAGTTGATCCGCACCGTGTCGTCGCCAGCGCAACTGCCCCAGCGGCGCCGCGCGCGCGACAGCTGGAGCTTGGGCGCGGCGACTCCGGCGGCCGCGGCGTATTCGGCGGCGTCGGAGGCGATCAGGCGCAACGCCTCACCTTCGAGCCAGCGCTGGAGCCGCCGCGCGAGCGAGGCCTCGGGTCCGCCGAGCAGAACCGCGCCGTCGTCGAGCGCGGGCTTGCGCGGCGCGTCGGTCCGCCATTCGATCCGCAGCCGCTCGCCGCGGTACGCAAGCTCGCCGCCGCTGCGCGGCGGCTCGGCCGCAGGCAGCGCGGCGAGCTGGCGCGCCAGCCACTCGGCACGGTCGCGCGCGAACGCCTCGGCTTCGGCGATCCGGCCCCACGGCGGCAGCGTCACCCGCGCTTCGCTGCCGTCGGGCGCGAGGCGCAGCGTCATCCGCCGCGCGGTGCGCAAGCGGCGGATCGCCAGCGGCAGCTCGCGCTGGCCGAGCCGCAGCGCGCGGCGCGTGACGCCGGGCGGGGCGGTTTCGCGCCCAATGACCGGGGGCCTTCGGCGCAGCCAGTCGATCACGCCTCCTCCTCGATCACGTGGTCCTCGATTCTGCCGGCGTTCACTTCGCTGATCGCGCGGCCGACCACCGACACTCCGGCGCGGTGGACCGCGTCGCGATCGCCGCTCTCGAGGTAGTGCCATTCGGGCAGCGGCTTGCCGTCGGCGCGCAAGCGGTAGGCGCAAGTCTCGGGCAGCCACGAGACGGTGCGCGCGAGGCTCGGGGTCAGCCGCAGGCAATCGGGGACCAGCGCCTTGCGGTGTCGGTAGTCGCCGCAGCGCGCGGTGCCGAGATCGAGCAGGCGGCACGCGACGTTGGTCCGCAGCACCGCGCCGGTGTCCTCGTCCTCGAGCTTGTGCATGCAGCATTGTCCGCAGCCGTCGCACAGCGCCTCCCACTGCGCGCGCGACAACGCCGAGATCGGCTTGTCCCAGAAGCGCGGCTCGCTCAGCTCGTCCATTTGGCGAGCTCGGCGGCAACCGCTTGCGGCCCCTTGTCGACGGGCAGCATGGCGAGCGGCTTGCCGTCGCGGTCCATCAGGTAGGCGATGCGGCTGTGGTCCATCAGATAGCCGCCGTCGGGGAGGGCTTCGCCCTTGGCATGATAAACCTTGAACGCGCTCGCCGCGGCGCCGACTTGCGCCGGCGTTCCGGTCAGCCCGAGCAGACGGGGTGAGAACGCCGCGGCGAACTCGCCGACCACCGCGGGGGTGTCGCGCGCCGGGTCGATGGTGACGAAGATCGGTTGGACTTGCGCGGCGAGCCCGGGCTCGGCCTTGGCGAACGCGTTGAAGCCGAGCACCAGCGTCTGCACGTCCTGCGGGCAGGCGTCGGGGCAGAACGTGTAACCGAAGTAGACGATTCGATAGCGGCCGGCGAAATCGCCGTAGCGCACGGTCTTGCCGGCTTTGTCGACGAGGGTGAAATCGCCGCCGATCGCGGCTCCGGCGAGCGGCGGCGCGCTGGCGGTGGCATCCGGAGCGGGCCGCTCGCACGCGGTGGAAACGAGCGCTAAACCAAGGACTAACCGCTGCACGGACAAGCGAAACCGGGAGCGGGCCATGGCGCGGCGGTTCATGCTCTGCTAACGGCGGGGGCGCAAGGGGCGAGTCCCCGAACGGGCAGGAGAACGACGGTGCGCAGGCGGTTGCGGTGGTTGAGGTTGGCGGCGCTCGGCGCGGTCGGGGCGAGCGCGGCCTTGGCCGCGGTGCCCGCGGCGGCGCAGTACTCGACAGGCTACAAGTTCCTCGAGGCGGTCAAGAAGAAGGACGGCCAGGCTGTGACTGACGCGCTCGCTCAGCCGGGCACGACGGTGGTCAACGCCAAGGACGGGTCGAGCGGCGACACCGCGCTTCATCTGGTCACCGCGCGGCGCGACGTTACCTGGATCCGCTTCCTCGCGGCCAAGGGCGCCAACGTCAACGCGCGCAACGCCAAGGGCCAGACCCCGCTCCAGCTCGCCACCAACCTCGGCTTCGCCGATGGAGTCGAGGAACTGCTCAAGCTCGGCGCCCGGGTCGACGAGGCCAACTCGACCGGCGAGACTCCGCTGATCGCCGCGGTCCACCGCCGCGACGCCGCGATGGCGCGGGCGCTGCTCAAAGCCGGCGCCGATCCGCGCCGCAACGACAACTCGGGCCGTTCGGCGCTCGATTACGCAACGCTCGACGGGCGCACCAACCCAGTGCTCGCCGAGATCGAGAATGCGTCCAAGCAGGCGCGGGCCAAGGCCGCGCCGACGTACGGGCCCAAGCTCTGACCATTTCGCCCGACCTGACGCTCGCCGAGCTGCGTCTCGCGCTGGCCCCCGCGGTGGCCGAGGCGGCGGTGTTCGACGGGTGGACGCAGCTGGCGGTGGCCAACGCCGCGCAAGCCGAAAGCGTCGATCCCGCGGTGGCCGCGCTGGCGTTCAAAGGCGGGCCGATGGTCCTGATCGAGGCGTGGATCGCCTCGGTGGACAAGGCCATGGCCGACGCGCTGCCCGCCGAAACGCTTGCCGCGCTGAAAATCCGCGAGCGCATCCGCAGCCTCGTCCAGTTCCGCCTCGACGCGCTCACGGGCCGCGAGGAAGCGCTGCGCCGCGCGCTGGCGATCATGGCGATGCCGCAGAACGCCGCCTCGGCGCTTCGGCTCGGCTGGGCCAGCGCCGACGGGATGTGGCGGCTCGCGGGCGACACCGCGACCGATTACAACCACTACACCAAGCGCCTCACACTCGGCGCGCTGTACGCCTCGACGCTCGCGGTGTTCGCGGCGGACGAAAGCGAAGGCCGCGCCGAGACCCGCGCGTTCCTCGAACGCCGGATCGAGGACGTGATGCGCTTCGAAAAGGCCAAGGCGCGGCTGCTCCGCCCGCATGACGAACGGTTCAGCGTTGCGCGCTTCCTCGGGCGGCTGAGGTATCCGGCGCGCTGATCGTTGTTGTTATTGAGAACCAGTTGCAAAAAGGCCGCGGCTATGCCACCGCCCGAGCGGTGCGGCTCGACGAACTCCCGATTGGACAAAGTGCGCGGATCGCCGCGGTCGATTGGGCCGCGCTGGTCCCCGAGGAAGCGCAGCGGCTGCGCGCGCTGGGGATCGACGAGGGCGCCAAGGTCAGCCTCGCTTATCGCGGCATCTTCGCCGGGCGCGACCCGCTGGCGCTCGAGATCGGGCGGATGACCGTCGCGCTGCGCCGCGCGCACGCCCGCGCGATGACCGTCGAGATGATATGACCCGCGCCATCCGCACCGCCGCGCTGGTCGGCAACCCCAACGCGGGCAAGAGCGCGTTGTTCAACGCGCTGACCGGCGCGCGGCAGAAGATCGCCAATTATCCGGGCGTCACGGTCGAGCGCAAGGCGGGGCGGATGCTGCTCCCCTCGGGCGAGCCGCTCGAGCTGATCGATCTGCCGGGCAGTTATAGCCTCGACCCGACCAGCCCCGACGAGGAAGTCACGCGGCGGGTCGTGCTCGGCGAGATGGAGGGCCAGCCGCGGCCCGACGCGCTGGTCGTCGTGCTCGACGCCGCCAACCTCGAGCAGCACCTGGTGTTCGCGCAGGAAGTTCTCGAACTCGGCCGCCCGACGGTGATCGCGCTCAACATGGTCGACCTCGCCAAACGCGACGGGCTGGTGCTCGACCCCGCCGCGCTGGCCGAAGCGCTGGGCGTTCCGGTGATCCCCACCGTCGCGGTGCGCCGCAAGGGGCTCGACGAGCTCGCCGCGGCGATCGCCGAGGCCGAGCGCCACGCGCGCGAGCCCGCGCATCCGCAGCCTCATGTCACGCTGCCCGAGCGGCGGCTGACCGCGCACGCGATCGCCGGCGCCGCGATCCTCTCCGAGACCCGCCGCCACCGGCTGCATTCGAAGCTCGACCGCGTGCTCCTCCATCCCTGGCTCGGCCCGCTGATCCTGTTCGCGTTGCTGTTCGTGATGTTCCAGGCGGTTTTCGCCTGGGCGACCCCGTTCGCCGACGCGCTCGACGCGGCCGCGGCATGGCTGGCGGGCGCGGTCAGGACCGGCATTCCGCCGAGCCTGGCGCGCGACCTGCTGACCGACGGGGTCATCTCGGGGGTCGGCTCGGTGGTGGTGTTCCTGCCGCAGATCCTGATCCTGTTCTTCTTCATCCTCGTGCTCGAGGCGACCGGCTACATGGCGCGCGCGGCGTTCCTGATGGACCGGCTGATGGCGGGCGTCGGCCTTTCGGGGCGCAGCTTCATCCCGCTGCTTTCGAGCTTCGCCTGCGCGATTCCCGGGATCA
>DATLDS010000207.1:0-2595 GCA_035525735.1 Novosphingobium sp. | reverse complement strand
TATCTCTCCTAAGCGGCCGCCTCTCTAGGGTCCGCCACCGAGGCCAGCAACCCGCCAATTTCTAGCACCAGCGCGGTCGGATCGAAATTGGCGGTCGGCGCCTGTGCGATCAGCCGCGAGAGCGCGGCGTGCGCCTCGATGATCCGTGCCTGACGGCCCCGGTCGGCGCGGGACACGTCGTCGACGAGCACCCTCCGCGCGGCCTCGAGCACGGCAAGCTGCTGCTCACGCTCGGGCCGTTGACCGACTTCGCCGATCAACGCGCCGCGCAAGGCGAAATCGGGATCGCCCTGCTGCGCGATCCGCGCCATCAACCGCTGCGCGGTACCAAGCTCGCGCGCGATGAAATCGAGCGCCGCGCCGGGCGAGCCGCCCGCCGCCGCGATCGCCGCCGACTTGGCTTCGCGCGAGGTGCCGGGCGCTTCGGCATCGATCGCCCCTTCGATCGCCGCGTCGTCGAGCTCGGCGAAGCGCAGCGCGCGGCAGCGTGAGCGGATCGTCGCGGGCAGGCGCCCCGGACGATGCGCCACGAGCAGGAAGAACGTGCCCTGCGGCGGTTCCTCGAGACTCTTGAGCAGCGCGTTGAACGCGCCGGTCTCGAGATCGTCGGCGGCGTCGAAGATCACCGCGCGGCGCGCGCCCAGCGTCGGGCGCGTCGTCAGCCGCCGCTGCATCTGCCGGACCTGGCCGATCGCGATGTTGCGCTTGCCCTTGGTCGGCTTGCCGTCCTCATCCACCCCCGGGGGAAGCGGGGCGAGAACGAGGATGTCGGGATGTGCGGCGGGCGCCATGTCGCCGCCGACGAGCTCGCTCGCCGCGGCCAGCGCGAACCGCGCCTTGCCCAGCCCGCGCCGTCCGGCGAGGATCCAGGCGTGGTGCATCCGCTCGCCCGCCAGCGCCGCGCGCCACGCGCGCCACGGCTCCTCGTGGCCGGACAGCGTCATACGAGCCAGGGCGCGAGCGCGGCGAGCACGCGGGCGTGAACCTCGTCGGCCGTTCCTTCGCCATCGACCGTCACGAACCGGCCCGGCTCGGCCTCGGCGAGCCGCTCGAACGACGCGCCGACCTCGGCGTGATAAGCGCCGTCGCGCTCGCCGATCCGATCCGCCGCGCCGCCATCGCGCGCCGTCAGGCGAGCGTTCGCATGCTCCGCTCCGACGGCCAGCAGCACCGTCGCATCGGGCAACAATCCGCCGCTGCCGATCGCGTGGAGCGCCCGCACCGCGTCGTCGCCGAGCGCGCCCGCCCCGCCCTGGTAGGCGCGGCTCGAATCGACGAACCGATCGCAGATGACCCACCGCCCGGCGGCGAGCGCGGGGCGGATCAGGCGCTCGACATGATCCGAGCGCGCCGCGGCGAACAGCAGCGCCTCGGCCGCCGCGCCCCATGCCGGGCCGTCGTGGTCGAGCAGCAAGCGGCGTATCGCCTCGGCCCCCGGGGTTCCGCCGGGCTCGCGCGTCACCACGAAATCGATCCCGCGCCGGCCGAGCGCGTCGGCGAGCATCCGCGCCTGGGTCGACTTGCCCGTCCCCTCGCCGCCCTCGAACGCGATGAAGCGGCCCGTCACAGCCCGATCAGCCCCAGCAGCCCGTTGCGAAGTCGCGCCCACGGCCCCGCTCGCCCGACTCCGCGCGCGGCAACGAGCGGCAACCGGTAAGGCGCGCGGCCGTCCATCGTGACCACCAGCTCTCCGACCTGAGCGCCTTGCGCGATCGGCGCGCGCAGGGGTCCGTCATAGCGCATCGCGAGGCGATAAGCCGGGCGCTCGCCGCGCGCCAGCGTGAGGAAATAAGGCATCGGCGCAACCAGCGGCACGTGGCGCGCGGCGCCTTGCTGGACACGCGCCTCGCCAATCGTCGCGCCTTTGGCGAATAGCCGCCGCGCTTCCCAGGCGTTGAAGCCCCACTCGAGCAGGTCGCGCGATTCGCGCGCGCGCAGCCACGCCCGGTCATAGCCGGCCACGATCACCACCAGCCGCCGCCCGTTGCGCACCGCCGACCCGACGACGCCGTAGCCCGATTCGTTGGTGAAGCCGGTCTTGACCCCGTCGGCGCCGCGGACCTTGCCGATCAACGGCACGTGGTTCGACTGGCGGATGCCGTTGAACGTCATCTCGGCGTGGCCGACGTAGTGGCGGTAGAGCGCCGGGTGGCGGGTCAGCATCGCCTTGGTCAGCACCCCGAGGTCTCGCGCGCTGGTATAGGTCGCGCCCTCGTCGGGCCATCCGTTGGGGCTGCCGAAGTGGCTGTCGCGCATTCCCAGCCGACGGGCTTCGGCGTTCATCAGCGCGACGAAGCGCGGAACCGATCCGGCGGCGCCTTCGGCCAGCACGATGCAGCCGTCGTTGCCCGACACCGTCATGATCCCGTTGAGCAGTTCGTCGACCGAGACTTGCTGGCCGCGCCCGATGAACATCGTCGAGCCGACGCGGTGCCACTCGTCGAACGCCGCGTCGCTCATCGCGAAGCGCTGGTTGGGCTGGAGCGTGCCGTGCGCGATCATCTCGAACGCGACATAGGCGGTCATGATCTTGGTCAACGAGGCGGGAAGGAATCGGCGCCGCGAATCGCGCTCGAACAAGGTGCGCCCCGAGCC
>DATLDS010000202.1:0-6132 GCA_035525735.1 Novosphingobium sp. | reverse complement strand
GGTCCATAGCACGGCAAAGTCCGCGCGAAAGCCCTTCGCCCGCGCCGACTGGCAGGATTTATGCATGGCCGGTCGCCGCGAACCTTTCGCCCGGGTGAACGCGCTTGCGCGCAGCAGCGCGTTGGAGGATAGTCGCCGCGGGACAGGAACGAAGGAGCGGCGGATGGCAAAAGCCCTGCCCGAAGGCTCGGAGGCAATGGCCGAGGCCAAGCCGCGGCGCCGCGACTGGCGCAAGGGGATGAGCGACAACGTCGCGTACGCCCTGCTCGTCTACACCGCGCTGCAGATCTTCGTGACGATGGAAGCGATCAAGGGATCCGGCGCGGGCTCGGCCTTGCCGTATCTCTCGCTGATCGTGCTCGTCGCGGCGATCATACCCGCCTGCCGCCGCTTCGAGAAACGCTGGGAAGGGCTCGACGACGAAGCCGCCGCCGATCCCGCGCTGGCGCCGCGCTATCGCCGCGACCAGGCGCTGCTGTGGCTGATGGCGATCGGGCTGCCGTTCGCGCTGACCGCGTTGTTCACGGTGATCGGCAAGGCGGTTTGACCGCTCGGTTACGTGCGGTTAGGGCCGCGCGATGCTATCCCCCGAAGAAGCCTTGGCGCGCTGCGCCGCGCTGGTCGAGCGCGCGCGCGGTGCGGGCGCCGACGCCGCCGACGCGATCTACTCGGCCGACGCCTCGCACGGCGTCCAGGTCCGTCTCGGCGCGCTCGAAGGCGTCGAACGCTCCGAAAGCGAGCACGCCAGCTTGCGCGTGTTCGTGGGCCGCGGCACCGCGACCATCGGCTCAACCGAGCTCAGCGACGCCGCGCTCGACGAGCTCGCGCACCGCGCGGTGGCGATGGCGCGCGCCGCGCCCGAGGACAAATTCGCCGGGCTCGCCCCGCGCGAGCTGTTGCTGAGGGCGCCGCCGCCCAAGCTCGACCTCGCCGACCCGACCGAGCGCTCGCCCGCCGAGCTGCGCGCGATCGCCGAGCAAGCCGAGTACGCGGCGCGTGCCGTTTCCGGGGTCACCAACAGCGAGGGCGCGGGCGCGAGCCAGGGCGCCTCGGTCGTCGCGCTCGTCACCAGCGACGGCTTCGCGGGCGCTTACGCGACCACCAGCCATTCGATCTCGGCCAGCGTGATCGCCGGCGAAGGCGCGGGCATGCAGCGCGACTATGCCTTTCGGGCGACCCGCCATGCCGCCGACCTGCTGCCCCCGGACGAAATCGGGCGGCTCGCGGGGACCCGCGCCGCCGCGCGGCTCGATCCGGCGAGCCTGACGAGCGGGCCGCGCGCCGTGGTGTTCGACCCGCGCGTCGGCGGCAGCCTCGTCGGGCACTTGCTCGGCGCGATCAACGGCACGGCGATCGCGCGCGGGACGAGCTTCCTGCTCGGCCGCGAGGGTGAACAGGTGTTCGCGCCCGGGATCACGATCATGGACGATCCGCACCGGGCGCGCGGCCTGCGCTCGCGCCCGTTCGACGGCGAGGGACTGCCCACCGCCCCGCGCGCGCTGGTCGAGGCCGGGCGGTTGACCGGGTGGCTGATGGACGCGGCCGCCGCGCGCCAGCTCGGCCGTCAGCCCACCGGCCACGCCGCGCGCGGCAGCGGCGGGCCGCCGGGGGTCTCGGCGAGCAACGTCACGCTGCTCGCCGGAACCGTCAGCCGCGCCGAGCTGATCGCCGACATCGCCGACGGGGTGCTGGTGACCGAACTGATCGGGCAGGGGGTCAACCCGGTGACCGGCGACTACAGCCGCGGCGCCAGCGGCTTTCGCATCGTGGGCGGCGAGATCGCCGGTCCGGTCGCGGGGATCACGATCGCGGGCAACTTGCGCGAGATGTTCGCGGCCATGACCGCCGCCGACGATCTCGAGGTCTATCGCGGAGTCGACGTGCCGACGCTTCGCATCGACGGGATGACGGTCGCGGGAGAGTAGGCCTCCCCGCGCCGGGGAGGATCAGTCCTTCGCCCTTTCGATCGCTTCCATCACGATCCGCTTGGCGGCGGCGGCGTCGCCCCAGCCATTGAGCTTGGCCCATTTGCCCGGTTCGAGGTCTTTGTAGTGCTGGAAGAAGTGCTCGATCTGCTGACTCACGATCGGCGGCAAGTCCTCGTGCCCGGCGACCTCGCGGTAGTACGGAAACGTCGCGTCGACGGGCACGCAGACGATCTTCTCGTCGCCGCCCTTGTCGTCCACCATGAGTAGCACGCCGACCGGCCGCGCGCGGATCACCGCGCCGGGCACGATCGGGCTGCGCGTCACCACCAGCGCGTCGAGGGGGTCGCCGTCCTCGCCCAGCGTGTGCGGGATGAAGCCGTAGTTCGCGGGATAGCGCATCGGGGTGTGGAGGATGCGGTCGACCCACAGCGCGCCCGACGCCTTGTCAAGCTCGTACTTCACCGGCTCGCCGCCGATCGGCACCTCGATCACGACGTTGAGCGAGTTCGGCGGGTCGTCGCCGGCGGGGATCAGGTCGATGCGCATGGCGCGTGCCTCTAACGCTATCCGCTCCCGCCGCCCAGCGCGTTGATGGTGAAGGCGATCACTCCGATGTTGAAGACGAAGGCGCCGAACCCGTGGAGCAGCACGACGTGGCGCAGCTTGTCGGCGCGGATCGCGACGTCCGAGGTCTGGAACGTCATTCCGACGGTGAACGCGAAATACGCGAAGTCGCGATAATCGGGCACTTTGGTTCCGGGAAAGTCGAGCCCGCCGACGTCGCCGCCCTTCGACCGCTCGCTCGTGTAGAAGTAGTGCGCGTAGTGGAGCGTGAAGACGAGGTTGGCGAACAGCCAGATCAGCAGCAGCGTGCCGACCAGCTTGGCCATCGCCAGCACGTCGCCGTCCTTGGCGCGCGGCAGCTCGCCCGCGATCGCGGCCATCGCGGCTAGCGTCACCAGCGTCGTCACCACCAGCACCAACATGCGGTTGGCGTCGTTATCGCGCGAGTGCGCGCGCAATTGCTCGGCCGTCACGTCGGTAAACAGCGGCCACAGCGAAACCACGAACACCATGGCGGCGAAATCAAAGCCGATCGCCGCCGCGTCGGTCCACGCCGCGGCCGGAACGAGCGCGCGATAAGCGAACGCGCCCGCCGGGAGCAGCGCGAGGAAGACAAGGAAGCGCGCCGGCGCGATCCGGTTGCCGAGCCGCAGCGCGGCGGCCCCGGTCCGCGGGCGCGCCCAGCTCACGCGCCGCTCATCGGGGGCGCTTGGGCGCGAGCAGGCGATCGAGCCCGCCCTCGCCCGCGCCGGTCTTCTCGAGCCAGGGATAGCGCAGGCCGCCGTGCCAATCGATGCTCACCGTGCGGAACGCGTCGCCGCGCTTGACGATCAGCCGGATCGGCTCGCGCTTGTCATTCGGGCCGCCCTTGGCCGCGGTGATCGCGCTTTTGAGCTCGTCGGCCGAATAGGCGACGTCATTGACCGCGATCACCTGGGTGGTGTTGACCACCCCGGCGTTGAACGCCGGACCGTCCCACCGTGTCGCGGTGACCTTGCCGTCGTTGTCGAGCGTCATCCCCAGCGAATAGAAGAAGCTGTTCGACTTGGCGCTGGCCGCGCGCCCTTCCTCGTAGGCGTTCGGCTTGTCCTTCCATACCAGGCGGTAGCCGCCCTTGGTCAGCCCGGCGGTCGGCGGCGCCTGGCCCGGGGTCCTGATCCGCGACGTCAGGAACGTCGCCCAGTCGTACGGCGTCACCGCGTTGAGGGTGCGAACCACTTCGTCGAAATCGTAAGTCAGCTCGCCCCAATCGCCGCCTCGCACGCCGAAGAAGGCCCGCGCGAAATCGTCCAGGCCCTTGGCCCCGCCGGTGCGCTCGCGGATCAGCTGGTCGGCCTCGAGCCAGACCATCGCGCCCTCGGTGTAGTAGTCCTCCGAGCGCGTCAGCGACGAATAGGGGATCGGCCGGCGACGATTGATGATCGGATCGTTGGTGGTGTCCTCGACGCTGCGCCACTCTCGTCCCGGCTGGCCCTCGGAATAGTTGGCCGCGGCATTGGCGAACATGTCGAGCACGGTCTGCTTCGACTGCACGCCCGAACGCGCGGCGAGGACGTAGCCCCAGAACTGGGTCTGACCTTCGTAGACCCACAACAGGCTGTCCTGCATCGGGGTGCGATAGTCGGGGGTCCAAAGATCGGCCGGGCGGCGGTACTTGCCGTTCCACGAGTGGACGTATTCGTGCGGGATCACGTTGTGGTCCCAGTCCATCTTGTCCCAGTCGATCCACGCCTTGGGCTCGTACTGGTTCTCGCTCGAGCGGTGATGCTCGAGCCCGATCCCGCCCATCCGGTCGGTCATCGCCAGGAGGAAGTCGTAGTGGTCGAAGTGCTGCGCGCCGAACAGCGCCAGCGCCTCGTCGGTCAGGTTGCGGTACGTCTGCATGTGCTCGGGAGTGATCGCCAACAGCTCGGGCTTGTCGGCGATCGCGTCCATCGACACGCCGTGGCCGATGTCGGTGCGCTGCGCGTACTTGCCAGCGAAGATCGGCGAATCGACCAGCGTGTCGTACTCGGTCGGGGCCCAGGTGTGGCTCTGCCCCGAGGTCGCGTGCCCATCGAGCGCGGTGTAGACGGTCCACCCGGCGGGCGCCTTGACCGTCGGCCTGACCTTGATCCGGCGGACGTAGTGCCCGGCCGGGTAGAGGCTCATCTTCTCCCACTGGAGGTTGAGCATCTCGCGGGTCATCGTCACCCGCCCTTCGGTGGTCTGGAGCGGCGAAGTGTGGACGAACCTGGCGGTCACCTCGCGCACGCCCGCGGGCACCGCGACGTGGAACGCATAGACGTCGACCGGATCGCGCTTCCAGGTCAGCGGCTTGCCCCCGGCGGTGAAGCGCACGTCGTTGAGCAACGCGGCGTTGTTCGACGGTGAATGGGTGCCCGGCAGCCATTGCGGATAGAGCAGTACGAGGTCGGTGGTCCCCGGCTTGACGGGAATCGTCTCGGTCACGCGGTAGAGGCCGCGGACGACGTCGGTGGCGTCGATGTCGAGCGCGATCGTGCCGGGGTAGGGAACGTCGCGCGCGTCGGGGATCGTGGCGACGATCGGCACCGCCAGCGGGGTCGAGCGCTCGGCTTGCGCGGCGAGCGGCGCGGTGGACAGGAGGAGGACGGCAAGGAGCGGTGCGACCGCGAGAGTTTTTTTCATGATGGGCCTCATGACCAATAGCGGTTTCGACCGCAACGGGTTCCGTGAACCGCGCCGCCCCTACCCGCGCGCGGCGTTTCCCGCTAACGCGCGCGACGATGACCAAGCAAACGCCGCAAGCCATTCCCCAAGCGATCAGGGGCACGCAGGACATCTTCGGCGCCGAGGCCGAGGCGTTCGCGCACGTGGTCGAGACGTTCGAGCGGGTGCGAAAGCTCTACCGCTTCCGCCGGGTCGAGATGCCGGTGTTCGAGAAGACCGCGGTGTTCAGCCGCTCGCTCGGCGAGACCACCGACGTCGTGGCGAAGGAAATGTACTCGTTCGACGACCGCGGCGGCGAATCGCTCACGCTGCGGCCCGAATTCACCGCGGGGATGGCGCGCGCCTACCTCACCAACGGCTGGCAGCAGCACGCCCCGGTCAAGCTCGCGACGCACGGGCCGCTGTTCCGCTACGAGCGCCCGCAAAAGGGCCGCTACCGCCAGTTCCACCAGCTCGACGCCGAGATCATCGGCGCGGCCGAGCCGCAAGCCGACGTCGAGCTGCTGGCGATGGCCGACCAGCTTATCAAGGAGCTCGGCATCGCCGACGGCGTCACGCTCCAGCTCAACACCCTCGGTGACGCCGACAGCCGCGAGGCGTGGCGGGCGGCGCTGGTCGACCATTTCGAGTTTCACCGCGGCGAACTGTCCGAGGAAAGCCAGAAGCGCTTGTCGATCAACCCGCTGCGCATTCTCGACAGCAAGGACGAGCGCGACCGGGCCTTCGTTGGGGATACCCCCAGGATCGATGAGTTTCTATCGAGCGAGGCGCAGGATTTCTTCGGCGCGGTCACGGCCGGTCTCGACGCGGCAGGGGTGAAATACCACCGCGTCCCGTCGCTGGTCCGCGGCCTCGACTACTACCGCCACACCGCGTTCGAATTCGTCACCGACCGATTGGGCGCGCAAGGCACCGTGCTCGGCGGCGGTCGCTACGACGGGCTGATCGA
>DATLDS010000199.1:0-5090 GCA_035525735.1 Novosphingobium sp. | reverse complement strand
AGCAGCGCGGTGTGCGACACCCGCCGCGCGCCGAACCGCTCGACGATGCGGCTGTTGGTGAAGCTGGCGATCGCCATGCACCCCGCGCACGCCGCGAACACCAGCGGGAAGCGTTCGCCCATGCCGAAATGCTCGCCGACCAGCTGTTGCGCGCTGTTGATGAAACCGAACATCGCGCCGAACACCAGCGCGCTGCCCAGCACGTAGCCCGCCGAGGCGCGAACGCGAAGCGCGGCGCCCATGTTGCGACCGATCGCGCCCGGGCGGATCGGCTGGCGGTATTCGGGATGCAGCGTTTCGGGCAGCCGCTTCCACGCCCACAGCCCGACCAGCGCGGCGAGGACGGTCATCGCGACGAAAATCCAGCGCCAGTTGCCGAACAGCAGGATGCCCTGGCCGAGACTCGGCGCGAGGATCGGCACCGCCATGAACACCACCGAGATCGTGGACAAGATCTTGGCCATCTGGTCACCCCCGAAGCGGTCGCGGACGATCGCCGCGGGCAGCACCGCCAGCCCCGCGCTGCCCAGCGCCTGAACCGCGCGCATCACGAGCAGCGAGCCGAAGCTCTCTACCAGCGCGCAAACCAGCGACATCGTGCCGTAGATCGCAAGCGCGCCGAACAGCACCGGCCGTCGCCCGAAGCGGTCGGCAAGCGCGCCGGGCAACAGCGAGAACGCGCCCGCCGCCATCAGAAACGTGCCCACGACCAACTGGCGGTCGTTGGGATCGCGCGCGCCGAGGTCGGCGGCGATGTCGGCAAGCGCGGGCAACATCGCGTCGATCGCCAGCGCCTGAAGCGACATCAGCCCCGCCATCAGCGCGACGAACTCGCGCTCGCGCAGCGGGAAGGCGGTTGCGGCGGAAGGCGGCGGCGCGTGCATCAGCGGGCCTCTGGCGGTTTTGCGCGGCCGACGCAAACCCTCGACCGCGGTTTCAGCGGCGCGAGGTTGACACGGTTGACACGGTACAAGGGCAAGTGTCACCCGGCGTCACCTTGTGTCGCCTGCGCCATCGCCGAGCTCACGCCGGACCCGTTCCACGCCAGTCGGAGAGCGAGCGTCCAGGCCTGATCGAAGCCCCGGCCCGCGAGCCGCGCGCGCAGCCGGTAGGCCGATTGGCGGCTCATCCCGGCGGTTCGCGCGGCGCGGGCGACGTCGCCGGTCACCGACAAGGCGCGCAGGAACGCGCGCTGGCGCAGCGGGGTCCATTGGCGCGGGTGTCCGGGCGGGATGAACAGGCCGTGGTCGGGCGGGGGAGGGCTCATCGGCCAGCTTGGGGCAGATTTCGCCGCGAGAGGAAAGTAAAAGCGACGCTTCTGGAGTGATCGAGGCGATGGATTCGGAGGGTGCCGACCTGGACGATGCCGCGCCCGGCGACGGGCTGCGCAAGGTCATCCACGTCGACATGGACGCGTTCTACGCCAGCGTCGAGCAGCGCGACGATCCGTCTTTGCGGGGGAAGCCGGTCGCGGTCGGCGGCTCGTCGGAGCGCGGGGTGGTCGCCGCGGCGAGCTATGAGGCGCGCGCGTTCGGGGTGCGCTCGGCGATGCCGTCGGTCACCGCGGCGCGGCTCTGCCCGGGGCTGATCTTCCGCAAGGCGCGATTCGAGGTTTACAAGGAGGTGTCGAATGCGATCCGCGCGATCTTCGCCGACTACACCCCGCACGTCGAGCCGCTGAGCCTCGACGAGGCCTATCTCGACGTCACCGAGGACGTCCGCGGAATCGGCTCGGCGACGCGCATCGCCGAGCTGATCCGCGCGCGGATCAAGGCCGAGACCGGGCTCACCGCGAGCGCGGGGGTGAGCTACAACAAGTTCATCGCCAAGCTCGCCAGCGACCAGAACAAGCCCGACGGGCTGTGCGTGATCCGCCCCGAGCAGGGCGCGGCGTTCGTCGGCTCGCTGCCGGTGCGGCGCTTTCACGGGGTGGGCCCGCGCGGCGCCGAGAAGATGGCGAAGCTCGGGATCGTCACCGGCGCCGACTTGCGGATGCGCGACCTCGCGTTCCTGCGGGCCCATTTCGGCTCGATGGCCGACTACCTCTACCGCGCCGCGCGGGGCATCGACCTGCGCACGGTCAAGGCGCACCGCGCGCGCAAGTCGGTCAGTGCCGAGCGCACGTTCGACCGCGACTTGTCGTCGGGCGCGACGCTGCGCGAGGCGCTCGACACCATCGTCGAGGCGGCGTGGGAGCGGATCGAGCGGAGCCAATCGCGCGGGCGGACGGTGACGCTCAAGCTCAAGCTCGCCGACTTCCAGCTGCTGACCCGCTCGAAATCGCTGGCCCGCGCGATTCTGACCCGCGCCGAGTTCGCGGCGGTGGGTGAGGAACTGCTCAACGCCGCATTGCCCCTGCCGCAGCCGGTGCGGCTGATGGGGCTGGGGCTGTCTTCGCTCGAGGGCGAGGAGGGCGATGACGCGCGGGAAACGTCGCCCGGACCCGCACCCGATCAGCTCGCCCTGTTCTGAGCGCTGCGCGCGATCCGTGCGTGAGCTGTCGAGGTGATGGCGTCGGGCAGGGCGTTGCGAGGAAAGAACCGCGCCTCGACGATCTCGCGGCCGTCCGCGACGGGCGCGTCGTCGGTTCGCGCCGCGACCAGGTGGACGTTGTTGCGCGCGCCGCGCACGGCGACGACATCGACTCCCACCGGCACGCATTCGCGCAGCCGGCAGCCGGTTTCCTCGAGCAGTTCGCGCACGGCCGCGTCCACGGCGCGCTCGCCGCGGCGCAAGCCACCGCCGGGGAGCATCCAGCGGCCCGGCGCCTGATAGCTGTGACGGACCAGCAGGACCTCGCCCGCGGCGTTGGCGACGATCGCGTTGCAGCCGTGAAGCTCGGGCTTGCGCCAGCCCCACCACGCCAACCGCAGCCGGTGCGCGGCCTTGAGCGCGAAGCGGTGGAGCGGAGCGGGGACTAGGGCGGACATGGGACCATACGTTACTACTTCTTGTGTCATCCCCGCGAAAGCCGGGACCCATGGGGTGACTTCGGCCCTTGGGTTCCCGCTTTCGCGGGAATGACAAGTTTGGTTTGGGACGGCCTGTCTGGTTTCCAGCGAGTCGGTTCTGCCGAACCGCCCATTGCGGCGAAACCGCCCCTCTCCTAAACCTCGGCGCCGGAGGAGGCGGTCGGCCTTGCGATTCGTGCGCGAAAATTTTGCCTTTTCGGACAGCCGTTTGCTCGGGCGTTTGCCGGGACGCGTTCCCGCGGTGTCGCTGCACGACGCGCTGTGGTGGGCGCTGGCCGGAGGAATCGCGGCGCTCGCCGCGGTGCTGCTGTGGATGGTCGTCACCCCGGTCTCGCCGCTCGGCGCGTGGCGTCCCGCCGAAGTCCGAGTGATGAGCCCGGCGGCGCGCGCCGCGCTGTTCGCGCAAGTCGATCCGTTCAACCGCGCCGCGCCGGCCGCCGCCGGTGCGGGCGCGAGCACCGTCACCGGCCTCGCGCTCACGCTGTTCGGGGTACGCGTCAACGCCGCGACCGGCGGGGGCAGCGCGATCATCGCCGGCGCCGACGGGATCCAGCAGGTCTATCGCACCGGGACCGAGGTCATGCCCGGGGTTCTGCTCGCCGAAGTCCACTTCGATCACGTCGGGCTTTCGCGCAACGGCGCGACCGAGCTGCTCTACCTCGACCAGTCGAAGCCCGCGCCCGCCGCCTCGACGGTGCTGGCGCAGACCCCGGCGGGGTTGGTCGGCGGATCGACGGCTTCGGTCGCACCGCTCACTGTCCAGGGGCTGCGCCAGGGCATCGCGCTCCAGCCGCAAGCGACCGACAACGGCCGCGTCAACGGCTTGCAGGTCAGCGCCGACGGCGACGGCGCCGCGTTCCGCGCCGCCGGCTTCCAGCCGGGCGATGTCATCGTCGGGGTCGGCGGCAAGCCGGTCGCCAACCCGTCCGACGGGGTGACGCTGCTCAACTCGCTTCGGCCCGGCGGCTCGGTCGCGGTCACCGTCCAGCGCGGCGGCAAGCAGCTGCCGCTCGCGATCACGGTTTCCCCATGAGGCTTTTCCGTCACCTGGCCGCCGCCGCCGCGCTGGTCGCGCTCGCATTGCCGCAAGTCGCGAGCGCGCAATACGTGCTCAACGTGCGCGAGGCCGACGTCCGCGCGTTCGTCGCCGACGCGGCCGAAGTCACCGGGCGCACGTTCATCGTCGACGGCCGGGTCCAGGGCAAGGTCTCGGTGGTCAGCGACCGGCCGCTGAGCCGCTCGGAATACTTCGAGGTGTTCCTCTCGACGCTGCGCGCCAACGGGCTGGTCGCGATCCCGATCGGCAACGGCGGCTTCCGCATCCAGCCCTCCGAGGGCGCGGCGGCGCAGCCGAGCCGGATCGGCAGCGCGGGGGCGGCGCGCAACCAGCTCGTCACCGAAGTCATCCGCCTGCGCTCGATCGACGCGGCGCAGGCGGTCGAGACGCTGCGCCCGCTGGTCAGCCGCGAGGGCTCGCTCACCGCCAACCGCGCCGGGCGCAGCCTGGTGATCGTCGATTATGCCGACAACGTCCGCCGGATCCGCGCGCTGCTCGGCCAGATCGACCGCACCAGCGTCGATTCGACCCAGACCATCGCGCTCGAGCACGCCGGCGCGCGCGAGATCGCCGCTGCGCTCGGCCAACTGCTTCCGGCGGCGGGCGAGGGCGGGGCGGCGCTCGCCGGGATCGTCGCGGTCGACAGCTCGAACACGCTGCTCCTGCGCGGCGACCCGGCGACGATCGGGCGGCTCGCGGCGATCGCCCGCCAGCTCGACGCGCGCGCCGCGGGCGGCAGCGAGATCAACGTGATCTGGCTCGATTACGCCGATGCCGCGCAGATGGTGCCGATGCTCGAACGCCTCGTCGGCGGGCAGGGCGGGGGCGAGGTCGTCTCGGGCAGCCCCGCGCCGATCAGCCTCGGCGGAACCTCGAGCGGCGGCGCCGGGAATTCCGGGGGCGCGGCGGGCAGCAGCACGGTCACCGCGACCACCGGCGGCGGGGCCTCGGCCAACATCGGCTCGGGGCTCGGCAACGGCTCGATCCAGCTTCCCGGGGGACGCGGCAGCGCCGTGATCACGCGCTATCCCGGCGCCAACGCGATCGTCATCTCGGCCCCG
>DATLDS010000186.1:0-10966 GCA_035525735.1 Novosphingobium sp. | reverse complement strand
GTCGAGGCGAACAGGGCGTTGAAGCGGGTGCTGGTCATGATCTTTTCTCCTGTCTGGGTGGCGAGGGCCGGATTGGCGTCTCGTCCGCTGAGACCGAGATAGGCCGGATTTTTCGGGAGCGTGAACACTGTTCCTGCAAGCGGGTTATGCATGAATGAAGAGCCTTGGCCGACCTACCGATCAGCGCGCGGCGAAGCGGTCGCGACCGATCGCGGGCGGCGTGTCGCGCAAGCTGAAATAGACCAGCTTGCCGTCGTACACGCCGGAAACCTTGTGCTTGCGAACGACCAGGTGAAAGCGGCGGCCGTCGGCGGAGCCGACCAGGACGCGGCGATCGCCGCGGCGCTCGGCGACATAGGAATAAGTGACCCCGCCGCGGGTGAACTGGCTGATGGTCGGCTCGTTCGGCGCGGCCTCGGCGGCGGCGGCGGGAAGCGGCGCGGCAAAAGCGGCGAGCGCGGCGGCGATGATGAGAGTGCGGTTCATGACAAGGTTCCTTGGGCTCGGTTGGATCAATCGGAAGGGCGCCATCGGGCGGCACCGGCTCCGCGCCTCCGAGGTAGGTTCGCTTTAGCCACTCATTGCACACCGTTCTTGCAACCTCGTTATGCAGGAATGCATAACCCAACCGCATCGACCGACGCTCACGCCGCGATCGGCTCGCAACAAGGGGCCCGCGCCATGGCGCAACTGCCGCTCGACTGGAACGACTTGCGCTTCTTCCTCGCGGTGGCGCGCAGCGGGTCGACGCTCGCCGCGTCGAAGCAGCTCAAGGTCAGCCAGGCAACGGTCTCGCGGCGCATCACGGTGCTCGAGGAGGCGGTCGGCGCCGAGCTGTTTTCGCGCGGACCGGCGGGTTATGCGCTGACCCGGCGCGGCGCGGCGATCGTGCCGCTGGCCGAGGCGGTCGAAAGCGCCGTCGCTGAGGTTACCGATACGATTGCCGCGGAAAGCCGGCGGCTTTCGGGCGAGGTCCGGCTCACCACGGTCGAATCGGCGGCCAACAGCTGGGTCATACCCGCGCTCCGATCGCTGCGCGAAACGCATCCCGGCATCGCGGTCGAAGTCATCACCAGCGACGCCAATTTCGATCTCGCCCGCGGCGAGGCCGATGTCGCGCTGCGCTTCGGTGCTCGTCCGACGCAGGAGACGCTGATCGTTCGCCACCTCACCGACCTCGAGGAAGCGTTTTACGCCAGCCGTGAAATCGCGGTCGAATACGGCCGACCGGTCGGTCACGCCGACCTCGCCCGCTATCCGCTGGTCGCGGACAGCCCGACGCGGTTCGCTTTCGGGCAAGCCTGGATCGCCGAAAACATTCCGAACGCGCGGATCGTCCAGCGGGTCAACACGCTGTCGGGGATCATCGCGGCGGTGCGCGCCGGACTGGGGGCGGCGCTCTTGCCGTGCCTGATCGGCGACGATCTCAAGAACCTCGTCCGGCTGACCCCACCGATCGACGAGCTGTCGACCCCGTGCTGGCTGGTCACGACCGACGCCGCCAGGCGCCAGCCGCACATCCGCGCGGTGATCGATTGCGTCGTCGCGCAGATCGAGCGCGTGGCCAACCGGCCGCCGCTCGAAGCGCGCACCGCCTGATGGCCAGCGGCGAGGAAGAGCCACGATCGGTCTGGCGATACGCGCGCGCGTCGAAAGCCCACGTGGTGGTCGACGCCGCCGATTACTTTGCGCTGATGCGCGAGGCGATGCTCGCGGCGAAGCACCGGATCATGCTGATCGGGTGGGACTTCGACACGCGCATCGCGCTCAAGAGCGAGCGCCGCGGAGAAGGGCGGCGCCAGCGGGGCGATCCGCCCGAGCAGATCGGCGACTTCATGATCTGGCTGGCCAAGCGTACTCCCGGGCTCGAGATACGCGTGCTCAAGTGGAATTTCGGCGCGCTCAAGATGTTCGTGCGGGGCTCGATGCTGTGGCATCTGCTGCGCTGGTGGTGGAACCGGCAGATCGAGTTCAAGTTCGACAGCGCGCACCCGCTGGGCTGCAGCCATCACCAGAAGATCGTGGTGATCGACGACCAGTTCGCGGTGTGCGGCGGGATCGACATGACCGGCGACCGCTGGGACACGCGCGATCACATCGAGGCCGATCCGCGGCGCAAGCGGCCGACCGGCAAGGCCTATGGTCCGTGGCACGACTGTACGATGATGATGGAGGGCGAAGTCGCGGCGGTGCTCGGCGAATACGGCCGCGAGCGGTGGCAGCAAGCGGGCGGCGAAGCGATGGAGCCTTGTCCGCCGCGCCTTGGTTCGACTGGGGGCTCGTGCTGGCCCGAAACGCTCGAACCCGAGTTTCGCGACGTCGAGATCGGCATCGCGCGGACCCGCGCCGAATACGAGGGCATCGCCGAGTGCCGCGAGGTCGAGGCGCTGTTCCTCGCCCAGATCGCGCGCGCCCGGCGCTTCATCTACGCCGAGAACCAGTACTTCGCCTCGCGCAAGATCGCCGAGGCGATCGCGCTGCGCCTGGCCGAGCCCGATCCGCCCGAGATCGTGATCGTCAATCCGCTGACCGCCGACGGCTGGCTCGAGCAGACGGCGATGGACGGCGCACGCGCCCGCCTGCTCCACGCGATCCGCGACCGCGATCATGCCAAGCGCTTCTCGATCTGGACTCCCTTCACCAGCGGCGGCACCCCGATCTACGTCCACGCCAAGCTGATGATCGTCGACGACGAGGTGCTGCGGATCGGCTCGTCGAACATGAACAACCGCTCGCTCGGGCTCGACAGCGAGGCCGACGTGTTCATCGACTGCGCGCGGCCGGGCAACCCCGATTGCGGCCCCGCGATTGCGGGCTTGCGCCATTCGCTGCTGGCCGAGCACAGCGGCGCGAGCTTCGAGGACATCGTCGCCGGGCTCGCCTCGCACAAATCGATGGCCGGGTTGCTTGACGCGCTGCCCAAGGGGGGCAAATGCCTGCGCCGGTTCGAGGTCCGCGACCTTACCGAGACCGAGCAGGCGATCGCCGACGCCGAGGCGCTCGATCCCGAGCGGCCCGAGGAGATGCTGAGCTTCTACCGCCGCCGAGGGCTGTTCCGCAGCCGCATCCTGGCCCGGCCCGAGACTTGAGAGGACACGTCCGATGAGCAGCCTGGTGGGACCCGACGAGGATCGCGAGAACGGCAAGGTCCCTGTTCCGACCGAGGTGCAGGAGGCGATCCGCACGCTGATCCGCTGGTCGGGCGACGATCCCGAGCGCGAGGGCCTGGTCGACACCCCCAAGCGCGTGGCGCGAGCGTGGAAGGAGTACTGCGTCGGCTACGCGGAGAACCCGTGCGCGCACCTTGCCCGCACGTTCGACGAGGTCGGCGGCTACGACGAGATCGTGCTGCTCAAGGACATTCCCTTCCAGTCGCATTGCGAGCACCACATGGCGCCGATCATCGGGAAGGCGGCGATCGCGTACCTGCCCAACAAGCGCGTGGTCGGCATCTCCAAGCTCGCGCGCGTGCTTCACGGCTATGCCCGCCGGCTGCAGATCCAGGAGCGGCTGACCGCCGAGGTCGCGCAATGCATCTGGGAAAACCTCGCGCCGCAGGGCGTCGCGGTGGTGATCGAAGCGGCGCATAGCTGCATGACCGCGCGCGGCGTGCGCACGCCGGGGGGGGGGATGATCACCAGCCGGATGATGGGGCGGTTCCTCGAAAGCGACGTCAGCCGCCGCGAGGTGCTCAGCCTGATGGGCTACTGATCTCGCGCCCGCTCGTGATGGCGGATAACCTCGTCGATGATGAAGCGCAGGAACTTCTCGGAGAACTCGGGGTCGAGGTTGGCTTCGCCGGCGAGCTTGCGGAGCCGGGCGATCTGGCGCTCCTCGCGGCGCGGGTCGGACGGCGGCATCGCCTTCGACGCCTTGTAGGCGCCGACCGCCTGGGTGGTGCGGAACCGCTCGGCGAGGATGTGAATCAGCGCGGCGTCGAAGTTGTCGATGCTGGCGCGGTAGCCGGCCAGCACCGGATCGCCTCCGGCCGTGTCATCCATCTCGCTCATCGCCAACAGCGGTAAGCCTCGATTCCACGCTTGCCAAGCGGCGCGCGCGCTTCCAATTGCCGCTGCGTGAGCGCCACGATCCACAGCTTGCCGCGCCCCGCCGGGCCCGGCCTCGAGCCGCTGATGGCGCTCGTCGCCGATGGCATGAACCAGGTCAACGCGGTGATCCTCGCCCGGATGCAGAGCCGCATCCCGCTGATCCCCGCGCTTGCCGGGCACCTGATCGCGGGCGGCGGCAAGCGGATGCGGCCGATGCTGACGCTCGCCAGCGCGGCGCTGCTCGATTATGCCGGCACGCGCCACCACAAGCTCGCCGCCACGGTCGAGTTCATCCACACCGCGACACTGCTCCACGACGACGTGGTCGACGGGTCGGAGCTGCGGCGCGGCAAGCACGCCGCCAACATCGTGTTCGGCAACCCGGCGACGGTGCTGGTCGGCGATTTCCTGTTCTCCCGAGCGTTCGAGCTCATGGTCGAGGACGGCAGCCTCAAGGTGCTGCGCATCCTCAGCCACGCCAGCGCGGTGATCGCCGAGGGCGAAGTCGACCAATTGACCGCGCAGCGCCAGATCGAGACCAGCGAGGAGCGCTATCTCGACATCATCGGCGCCAAGACCGCGGCGCTGTTCGCCGCCGCGTGCCGGATCGCCGCGGTGGTCGCCGAGCGCGGCGAGGGCGACGAGCGCGCGCTCGACGAGTTCGGCCGCAACCTCGGCATCGCGTTCCAGCTGGTCGACGACGCGATCGACTACGACGAGGACGCCGACACGATGGGCAAGGGCCGCGGCGACGACTTCCGCGAGGGCAAGATGACGCTGCCGGTGATCCTCGCGCACGCGCGCGGCGACGCCGCCGAGCGCAAGTTCTGGCGCGAGGCGATCGGCGGCCATCGCAGCTCCGCCGACGAGCTTGCCGAGGCGACCGCGCTGATTCGCCGCCACGGCGCGCTCGACGACACCCGCGATCGCGCCCGCCACTTCGCCGCGCGCGCGATCGACGCGATCGCCGGCTTCCCGACGAGCGAGGCCAAGGCGGCGATGATCGAGGCGGCCGAATTCGCGGTGAGCCGGCGGTATTGAGGACCCTGCGCTCGCTTCCGATCGACGCCGTCCTTCCACAACTCCTCGCCGCGCTGCGCGATCTCGGCGTGGCGGTGCTCGTCGCGCCGCCCGGCGCGGGCAAGACCACCGCGGTGGCGCCCGCGCTGCTCGCGCAAGCTTGGTGCTCGGGCAGGGTCATCCTGCTCTCGCCGCGCCGGGTCGCAGCGCGCGCGGCGGCGGAGCGCATGGCCGAGACGCTGGGCGAGGCGGCGGGCGAGACGATCGGCTACCTCACCCGGCTCGACAGCAAGCGCTCGGGCCGAACCCGCGTTTTGGTGATGACGGAGGCGATCTTCGTCGCGACGATTCTCGCCGACCCCGAGCTGGCGGGCGTCTCGGCGGTGCTGTTCGACGAGGCGCACGAGCGCCATCTCGACAGCGACCTGGGGCTCGCGCTGGCGATCGAATGCCGCGCGGTGCTGAGGCCCGACCTGCGCCTCGCGGTCATGTCGGCGACGCTCGACGGCGCGCGCTTCGCCCGGTTGCTGGCCAAGGACGCGCAGCCCGCGCCGGTGATCGAGAGCGCGGGAAAAGCGCATCCGCTGCGGATCGAATGGCTCGGAGCGAGGCCGGAAGCGCGGATCGAGGACGCGATGGCGAGCGCGCTCACCCGGGCGTGGCGCGAGGAAAAGGGTGACGTGCTGGCCTTCCTACCGGGCGTCCGCGAGATCGAGCGCACCGCCGAGCGCCTTGCCGTCACGCTTGCCGATGCGTTGGTCGTGCCGCTTCACGGCCAAGTCGATCCGGCCGCACAACGCGCCGCGATCCGCCGCCACGAACGCCGCCGGATCGTGCTCGCGACCGCGATCGCCGAGACCTCGCTGACGCTCGACGGGGTTGCAGTGGTGGTCGACGCGGGCCTGTCGCGCCGCGCCGAGTTCGACGTCGCCGCGGGGGTCTCGCGGCTCGTCACGCACCGCGCCAGCCAGGCCAGCGCAGCGCAGCGCGCCGGCCGTGCGGCGCGGCAGGGGCCCGGCGTGGCGTACCGTCTGTGGGAGGAGGCCGCGCATCCCGGCCGCCCCGTGTTCGACCCGCCCGAAATGCTGACCGCCGACCTTGCCCCGCTCGCGCTGACGCTGGCGCAATGGGGCGCGGGCGACCCGCAAGCGCTCGGCTGGCTCGACCCGCCGCCCGCGCCCGCTTTCGCCGCCGCGCAGGACAGGTTGCGCGCGCTCGACGCGCTCGACGCGGCGGGCCGGATCACCGCGCACGGGTGTTCGCTCGCGCGGCTTCCGATGGAGCCCGCGCTCGCGCACATGCTGCTGTGGGCGGCGGAACGCGGCGCGGCGCGAGAAGCGGCGGAAATCGCGTTGCTCCTCCAGGAGCGCGGGTTGGGCGGCGGCGGCGAAGACCTCGAGGCACGGCTGGCGCGGTGGCGCGGCGATCGATCACCGCGCGCGAAGTCGAGCGCAGCGCTGGCCGACCGCTGGGCTCGGTTGGCGGAGAAGGTGGTGGTGGCGGAGTCGTCTGCTGAGGTTCCACGCGGCATCCTCCTTGCCACCGCCTATCCGGCCAACCTCGCGCGCCGTCGCTCTCCGTCGGGCGAGGACTGGCTGAGCGCGGGGGGACGCGGATTCCGGCTCGATCCGGCCTCGCCGCTGGCGCGCAGCGAGTGGCTGGCGATCGGCGCCGCGCAGGGCGAGGCGAAGGGCGCGCGGATCATGGCGGCGATCCCGCTCGAGCTCGGCGAGATCGAGCGTTGGCTCGCCGAGCGAATCGAGCGCCGTCAACGGCTCGACTGGAACGAGGATCAAGCGCGCGTCGAAGCGCGGATCGAGCGGCGACTGGGCGCGATCGTGCTCGCCAGCACGCCCGATCCCGCGCCCGACGCCGATGCCGTCGCCGCGGAGCTCCATCGACATGCCGATCCCGACGCGCTGCTTCCCCCAAGCCTGAAGGCTCGGCTGCGCTACGCGGACGTCGCGCCCGGCGGGGACTGGCTCGCGCCGCTGCTCGACGGCCGCCGCGACCTCGCGCTCGATCCGGGCGCGGTCGGCCAGGCGCTGCTCGACGCGCTGCCGTGGGCCGAGCGTCAGACGCTCGACCGGCTCGCGCCGCGCGCGTTCACCTCGCCCGCGGGCACGACGCATCCGATCGACTACGCCGACACGGCCGGTCCGACCGTGACGCTGCGGGTCCAGGCGCTGTTCGGCCTCGACGGGCACCCGACGATCGGCGGCGGCGCGCGGCTCCGGCTCAGCCTGACCTCGCCCGCGGGCCGCCCGATCGCCGCCACCGCCGATCTCCCGGCATTCTGGCGCGGCGGATGGCGCGAGGTGGTCAAGGAGATGAAGGGGCGTTACCCGCGCCACCGCTGGCCCGACGAGCCGTGGCGCGAGGCGCCGAGCCTCAAGACCAAGAACGCCTTCTCGGCGGGCGAAAAGTGATTTAGGGCGAGGCCCATGCCCGCCCGCATCTTTCAGCGCCCCAAGAACGCCATGCAGTCGGGCCGCGCCCGCACCGACGACTGGATGCTCGAGTTCGTCCCCGCCGAGGCGCAAAAGCCCGACCCGCTGATGGGCTGGGCGGGATCGGGCGACATGCTCCAGCAGCTCAGCCTGACGTTCGCCAGCGCCGACGAGGCGCGCGCTTACGCCGCGAAATACGGCATCGAAGCGCGCGTCATCCCAACGCCGCCGCGCCAGCTCAAGCTCCAGGCTTACGCCGACAACTTCCGCTGAGGTTGCAAATTGCGGCGGCCGCCGCCATATCGCGCGCCGGGAGTCGGGCGGACGTTTGCGTTCGCCAACCTGGTCAGATCCGGAAGGAAGCAGCCACAACGGATTGCGGCGGGTCGCCCGGCTCCTTTTCCCCTGACAATCGGCCCGGCGGACCTTACCTTCCTGAAATGGGCGATTCCCCCGACATCCTCGGCGAGCCAGAAGCGGACGAGGCCCCCGACATGCCCGGACTCGGCCTCGACGAGCCGCCGCAGCCTCACGTTGCAAGCCAGCCCTACCGTGTCCTCGCGCGCAAATATCGGCCGCGCACGTTCGCCGAGCTGATCGGGCAGGAGGCGATGGTCCGCACCCTCGCCAACGCGATTCGGCGCGACCGGCTGGCGCACGCGTTCCTGATGACCGGAGTGCGCGGGGTCGGCAAGACCAGCACCGCGCGGCTGATCGCCAAGGCGCTCAACTGCATCGGACCCGACGGGCAGGGCGGTCCGACGATCGATCCCTGCGGGGAGTGCGAGCCGTGCCGCGCGATCGCCGAAGGGCGCCACATCGACGTGATCGAGATGGACGCGGCGAGCCACACCGGGATCGACGACGTCCGCGAGATCATCGAGGCGGTGCGCTATGCCGCGGTCTCGGCGCGCTACAAGATTTACATCATCGACGAAGTCCACATGCTCTCGAAGCAGGCGTTCAACGGCCTGTTGAAGACGCTCGAGGAGCCCCCCGCGCACGTCAAATTCCTGTTCGCGACGACCGAGGCCGACCGCTTGCCGGTGACCGTGCTGTCGCGCTGCCAGCGCTTCGACTTGCGCCGGATCGCCACCCCCGCGCTGCAAGATCATTTCGCGATGGTGTGCCGCGCCGAGGGGGTGGCGGCCGAGGACGAGGCGCTGGCGATGATCGCGGCGGCGGCCGAAGGCTCGGTCCGCGACGGGCTGTCGATCCTCGACCAGGCGATCGCCCACGCCGATCTCGACGGAGAAGGCCAGGTCAGCGCGGACATGGTCCGCGAGATGCTCGGCCTCGCCGACAAGTCGGCGCAGCGCCGCCTGCTCGCCGCGATCCTCGGCGGCGAGGCCGGGCCGCTGCTCGACCTCGTCGCGCAGCAGTACGCGCTGGGGGTCGAGCCGGTCGCGCTGCTCCGCGCGCAGATGGAGCTGGTCCACCGGATCACCGTCGCCCAGCTCGGCGCGAGCGGGGCGCAAGGCGCCTCGGCCGAGGAGCGCGCGGAGATCGACGCGTGGGCGGCGCAGCTGTCCGCCGGGCAGCTCCACCGATTGTGGCAGCTGCTGCTCAAGGGGCACGACGAGGTGCGCCAAGCCCCCGATCCGCTCGCCGCGGCGCAAATGGCGCTGCTGCGCGTGCTCCACGCCGCCGATCTGCCCGACCCGGGGACGCTGGCGAGGAAGCTTGAAGAAATCGCCGCGCGTCCCGCAGCCGCACGCGCGATCGAGGCCGCGCCCACGGCGCCCGCGCCCGCCGCCGTGCTCGACTGGGCCGAGCTGGTGGCGCGGGTCGATGCGGTTTCGCCGAGCGGCGGACAGATCATGCGCGATTGGGTGCGGGTCGTCGAACTGATGCACGGCGCGTTGATCTATCAGCTGCGCGACGGTTTTTCCGGGGATCCCGGCCCTGACTTGCGCGACGCCTTGCTCAAGGCCACCGGCGAGCGCTGGCGGGTCGAGCGCGGGGTGGGCGAGGCGCGCCCGAGCTTGCGCGAGGTCGCCGAGGCCGAGGCCACCGCGGCGCAAGCCGCGCTGCTCGCCGATCCGCTGGTCAAGGCCGCGTTCGCGGCGTTTCCCGAAGCCGAGCTGATCGACGAAACCCGCGCCGCCGAGCGCGAACCCCGCACTCCGTGGAGCAGAAGCGCATGAAATCGATGGAAGAGATGATCAAGGCCGCGCAGGCCGCCGCCGAGACGATCCAGAAGCAGATGGGCGAGGCGCAGAAGAAGCTCGACGAGATCGAGGTCGAGGGCGTCGCCGGGGGCGGGCTGGTCAAGATCAGGTGCACCGCCAAGGGGCGCGTCGTCGCTGTCACGATCGACGACAGCCTGCTCGCGGTGAGCGAGAAGCAGATGCTCGAGGACCTCGTCGCCGCCGCGTTCAACGACGCGCGCAAGCGCGCCGACGCGGTCACCGGCGAGGAAATGCAGCGCATCCAGAGCGCGGCGGGGATTCCGCCAGGGTTTAAGCTCGGCGGGCTGTGACGATGCCCGAATGGATGCCGATCGGGGTGATCTTGGTGGGGGCGGCTATGTTCGCGTGGGCCGAGCGCTCGGCCGGCGACGACCGCTTCCTCGACGAGCAGCGCAGCTATAGCGCGTTTCCCTGGCTGGGTGAGGCGCGCAGTTATCGCATCCAAGGCGGCGCGATCATTCTCCTAGGGCTGATCTTGTTGGCGCTTCAGGCGTGGGGCAGGCGCGGCTGAAGCCGCGGCCGTTGCGGCCGCGTCGCGCGCACCCCATATCCACAGCCAACTGACCGGCGCCTTGCCGGAACGCGCGGGCTCCGCGCTATGATCGGATGGATATGACCACCACGCTCCTCCCCCTGCTCCCGTTGCGCGACATCGTCGTGTTTCCCGGCATGGTCGTGCCGCTGTTCGTCGGCCGCGAGAAGTCGGTCGCCGCGCTCGAGGCGGCGATGGCCAGCGACAAGCAATTGTTTCTCGTGGCCCAGCTCGATCCGAGCGAGGATGATCCCGATCGCGACGCTTTGTACGACCTCGGCGTCATCGCCACGGCGATGCAGTTGCTCAAGCTCCCCGACGGCACGGTTCGAGTCTTGGTCGAAGGCATCCAGCGCGCTCGACTCGTGCGCCTGGTCGATGCCGATGGGCATCAGGCCGCCGAGGTCGAGCTGGTCGACGAAGTCGAAGGCGATGCGGCGGAAACGACAGCGCTGATGCGCTCGGTCGTCGACCAGTTCGAAAATTACGCCAAGCTCAACAAGCGTCTCCCGGCGGAAACGTCGATGCAGCTGACCGAGATCGAGGATCCCTCGACCCTCGCCGACGCCGTTGCCTCCAACCTGTCGGTCAAGGTCGCCGACAAGCAGGCCTTGCTTGGCGAGCTCAATCCGGGTCGCCGCCTCGAAATGGTGTTCGCCTTCATGGAGGGTGAGCTCGGGGTGCTCCAGGTTGAGAAAAAGATCCGCAGCCGCGTCAAGCGGC
>DATLDS010000176.1:0-5476 GCA_035525735.1 Novosphingobium sp. | reverse complement strand
GCCGAAGCCGGGCAGCCCACGCCGACCTCGACGAGCACGACCCGCCATCCGGTCTCCGGCCTCGCCGTCATCCCACTGACGATCGCCTCCCAGGGCAAGCGGCACGCGTTCCGGGTCGAGGTGGCGCGCACCGCGGCGGAGCAGGCGCAAGGCCTGATGTTCCGCACCGCGATGGGGGCCGACGAGGGCATGCTGTTCATTCGCAACCCGCCCGACCGCGCGAGCTTCTGGATGCGCAACACGGTGATCCCGCTCGACCTGGTGTTCATCGGCACCGACCGCCGCGTGATCAACGTCGCCGCCGACGCGGTCCCGTACGACGAGACGCCGATCCTTTCGGCCGGGGTCGCCGGCGCGGTGCTCGAGCTCAACGGCGGCCGCGCCGCGCAGCTCGGCATCAGGGCGGGCGACGCGGTCGAGTGGTAGCCCTTCGGCTGGGCTCAGGCGAGCCTTGCGCCGGGGCGTGCTGAACCGCTAAGCGCTCCGGCGCGATGGGTATCCTCTCGAAGCTCTTCACGTGGTGGGACGGCGCGACCGTCGGCACGCTGCTGTTCAGCAAGCTGAACGGCGAGGAAGTCGGCACCGACGCGGCGGGCAACCGCTATTACCGCAAGAAGAGCGAGGGCGATCAGGCCGAACGCCGCTGGGTGATCTATTCGGGCGCCAACGACGCCAGCCGGGTTCCCGCCGAATGGCACGGCTGGCTGCACGGCAGCCTGGCGGGCGTCCCCGAAAGCAACCTCCCGCCGCCGCGCATCTGGGAAAGCGACTACACCCCCAACGCCACCGGCACTCTTGCCGCCTATCGCCCGCAAGGCGCGCTCGAGCGCGGCGGCCGGCGCGCCGCGGCGACGGGCGATTACGAAGCCTGGACTCCGGGCGAGTGACCGCGGCCCGACACCTGTTGTTGACCGCGCCGTTGGCGCTTGCGCTGGCCGGCTGCGAGCGCGAGCCGGAGCTTCCCGACGAAGTGCGCGACGCGCCCAAGACCGATGCGACCGGTGCCGCGAAGAGCGCGTCGATGAACGCCGCCACTCCGGACGAGGCACGCGGCAAGGTGACCCCGATGGCCGAGCGTATCGCGACCATCGGCCTGCTCAATAAGCGCAACAACCTCAGCCGCGACCTCAAGCTCAAGCCCGGCCAGTCACAACGGGTCGACAACGTCATCGTCAAGCTCGCCGCGTGCGAGCGCACCGCACCGTGGGAGGATCCGCCCGAGACCGGCGCGTTTGTCCAGGTCTTCGTCGAGCAGCGCGCGACCGTGCGCGAGCCGCTCAAGTGGTACAAGGTGTTCTCGGGCTGGCTGTTCAAGAACCAGCCTTCGCTCAACATCGTCGAGCACCCGATCTACGACGTCTGGGTCAAGAACTGCGCGATGAGCTTTCCGGGCGAGGAGGCCAAGCCCGTGGCGAAGGCGTCGCCGCGCAACGCGGCGAAGCCGTCGGGCAAGCCCAGCCCGGCGCCGTCGGCAAGCGCGGCGCCGCCCGCCTCTCCCGCGCCCGCCGCGACACCCTCGGCCGCGCCCACCCCCGCCTGAGCCGCGCGCAACAGCGCGAGGTAGCGCTTCTGGCTGATCTCGACCGCGCCGAGCGAGGCGAGGTGATCGGTCATGAACTGGCAGTCGAGCAGCGTCGCCCCGCCGCGGCGCAGCGCGGCCACCAGCCAGGCGAGCGCCACCTTCGAGGCGTCAGGGACGCGGCTGAACATCGATTCGCCGCAGAACGCGCGGTCGAAGCCCACGCCATAGAGCCCGCCGACGAGCTCGCCGCCTTGCCAGCATTCGATCGAATGGGCCGCGCTCGCGCGATGCAGCGCGCGATAGCTCGCCGCGATCCGCCCGCTGATCCAGGTTTCGGCGCGATCGCTCGCCGCTTCGGCGCAGGCCGCGATCACCGCGTCGAACGCTGCGTTGCAGGTCACTTCGAAGCGCCCGCGGCGCAGCGTGCGCGCCAGCGAGCGCGACACCCGCAATCCGTCGAGCGGAAGGATCGCGCGGCGCCGGGGCTCGACCCAGAACACTTGCGGATCGTCGTGCGCGTCGGCCATCGGAAACACGCCCGAACGGTACGCGAGCATCAGCAGCTCGGGCTCGATCGGCGGAGGCGCGACGGGGGCGTGCATCGGCCCATTATGCGGTCTTGCGGCTCGCTTGTCATCGCCAAGCCGAGCCTATAGAGGCGGCCCCCTCGCAGGAGTGTAGCTCAGTTGGTAGAGCATCGGTCTCCAAAACCGAGGGCCGTGGGTTCGAGTCCCTCCACTCCTGCCACTTAGATCAGCCGCTTACCTTTCGCCTCGCTGGCCGCGGCATTCAGCGCGCCGACAACGGCGGCATGGCAATCGGGCGCGATGAAACGCATCATGCTTGCCTCGATCGTCGCGCTCGTCGGCGCCGCCGCTCCGGCCGCGGCGCAAACCGCCGCCGATTGGGAGATCGGGCCGGTGATCCATGGCCGAAACTATTCGGCGGGAATGCCGCCGGCGCCTTCTCCCGCCGCGCGCGGCGGTTGGAGCTTCGAGTTCTCCCGCTCTCCCGCCAGCCACGTCCACTACGTCACCTATGCGTCGGGCCCGCTCGCCGGCGCGTCGCGGATCGTCGTGCGCTATCGCGTCGACGCGGCGCGCGGCGTCGGCTTCATCGCGCAGGAGCGGCCCGACGAGCCCGCCACGGTTTCGCTGGTGTTCCAGCGCGCGGGCGACAGCTGGAGCGGCCGCCGCCACGAGTTTCATCGCTGGTACGCGCCTGCGACGACAGTCCAGCCGCTCGCGCCTGGCGTCCATGAGCTTGCCGTCAGCCTCGCCGACCCGGGCTGGATCTCGGTGTTCGGCAAGTCGGTCGCGACCCAGCCCGAAGCCTACGCCCTGGCGCTCGAGCGTACCGCGCGGGTAGGGCTGGTGTTCGGATCGCCAAGCGCTCGCGGCCATGGGGTCTACGCGACCGGTCCGGCGCGCTTTACCCTGCTCGGCTTCCGGGTGGAATAGGCTGCGATATTCGTCCATCGACGCGAGGGTTTGGCTGGGTTAGACCTTTCCGCTGGGCGTCTCCAAGGGGACCCGGGGGCGCCGGAAGGGGCCGGCGATGGCGAGCAGCGCCGCGGGCGTTATGAGCGGATGGAAGCGCTGGCGCGGCCCGCGCACCGCGCGCCAGCGCCTGGCGCTCGCGCTCGTCGCGCTAACCCTGATGATCGCGCTGGTCGCACCGATGTTCGAGGACCCCCTCGAATACGACGCGCCCGAGGCGCGCGGAGGCACGGTCGATTTTTCCGCGCACGGCCCGCTCGATCGCCCGGTGTTCGTTTCGGGCCGCTGGCTGTTCACCTGGCTCGGGCCCGAGCCCGCACCCGGTCCCATGGCGAAGACCTTCCTCGCGGTGCCCGGCCTGTGGACCGGGCAGCGCCTGGCCAACGGCGCGGAGCTGCCGGCAAGCGGGCACGCGCTCTATCAGGTGACGCTGCGCGGGCTCGCCCCGGGATGGTACACGATGCACTTGCCGGTGATCTGGGCGGGCAGCCGCGTGTCGATCGACGGCCGCGAGGTTTCGCGGCGCGGCACCGTCGGAGATAGCGCGGCCGACACCGAGTATTACCTGCGCGCGCAGGACTTCACGTTCGATGCGACCGGCGCGCCGCTGGTCCTCGCGATCGAGATGGCGGCGTTCAAGCACCGCGAGAACGGGCTCGAGGAGGCTCCGGTGTTCGGCACCCCCGCGGCGATGGATCGCTGGACCGCGCTCAAGTGGTCGCGCGAGCACCTCTACAACATTTCGCTGCTCCTGATCGCCTCGCTCGGCATTGCGGTGTTCCTGTTCCGCCCGCAGGACCGCGCCTCGCTATACTTCGGGATGAGCTGCCTGTGGTTCCTCCCGACCGCTTCGATCCTGGGTTTCGACAACGTCTTCCAGATCATGTTCCCGTGGATCGGGTTCGAGACCAGCCTGGCGATCCAGTACCTCTCGGGCGTCGTCGCGGTGAGCTTCTTCTTCCTCAACGCGCACGAACTGTTCCCGCGCGAAAGCTCGAAATGGATGGCGCGCGCGATCCTCACCGGGTTCGCCGCGACTTTCGTCGTCCATTCGATCCTGCTGCTCCGCGGGCAAACGATCGCGTCGTCGCTGTTCCAGCAGCGCGTGTTCATGCTGCTCGCGCTGTTCACGCTGTTCTACATGATCGCCGTGCTCATCCGCGCGGCGTGGAACCGGCGCGACGGGGCGCTGGTCTACCTCATCGGCATCGGCCTGTTCGTGTTCAGCTTCTTCCTCAACACCACGGTCATGTCGGGCTGGCTGACGCGCGACAAGGTCGTCGGTTACGAGTTCGCGGCGCTCGGCATCGTCATGCTGCTCTACAGCCACGTCGTGCTGATGGCCGAGCGCTGGTCGATCTCGGTCGGCAACGCCGAGCAGATCAACGAGGACTTGCGCCAGCTGCTCGCGGTCAACACCGCGATCACCAGCGACCTCCAGCTCGGCTCGCTGCTCGAGCGGATCGTCGAGGTGACCTCGAAGATCCTCCGCGCCGACCGCAGCTCGCTGTTCCTCAAAGACAAGGACAACCCGGTCCTCACCTCGCTGGTCGCGCAAGGGGTCGAAAGCGGCAACATCAGGTTCGACGTCGGGCGCGGGCTGGCCGGCTACGTCTATGCCACGGGCGAGACCGTCAACATCGCCGACGCTTACGCCGACGAGCGGTTCAATCGCGCGATCGACGACGCCACCGGGTATCGCACCAAGAGCGTGCTGACCGTGCCGATCACCGCGCGCGACGGGCGGCGGATCGGGGTGATGCAAGCGCTCAATCGTGAGGACGGCGAGGGCTTCACTCCCGACGACGCGGCGCGGATGACCGCGTTCGGGGCGCAAGCGGCGGTCGCGATCGACAACGCGCGGCTGTTCGGCGAGGCGATGGCGGCGCGCAACTTCGACGAATCGATCCTCGGTTCGATGGCGGGCGGGGTGATCGCGCTGGACCGCGAGTGGAAGATCACCAAGCTCAACGCCGCCGCGGCCGAGATTTTCGGCGCCTCGGCGACGCTGCTCCTCGGGCTCGACGCGCGCGCGCTGCTGCGCCCGCACAATCCGTGGCTGGTCGACGAACTGTCGGCCGTCGCCGCCGCGGGCGAGCCCAAGCTGCTGCTCGATGTCGAGCTCAAGACCGCGCGCGAGCGCGCCTCGTCGGCCAACCTCTCGCTCGCCCCGCTGATCGGCGAGGAAGGGCCGGTCGGCGTGCTGCTGGTGATCGAGGACATTTCCGAGGAAAAACGCCTCCAGGGGACGATGCGCCGCTTCATGACCCAGTCGGTGGTCGACCAGGTGCTGGCCAACAACGACGAGCAGCTGCTGTTCGGTACGTCGTGCGAGGCGAGCGTGCTGTTCGCCGACGTCCGCGGGTTCACGTCGCTCGCCGAGGGCATGGCGCCGACGGGCGTCGCCGGGCTCCTCAACCGCTTCTACGAGTCGGCGAGCCGCATCCTCAGCCGG
>DATLDS010000173.1:0-2120 GCA_035525735.1 Novosphingobium sp. | reverse complement strand
CGCAGCGGTGCGTCGGCGGCGAGCCGATCGAGCGCCCCGGCGAGCGCGGCTTCGTCGCCCGGCGGCGTCACGAACGGCGCGTTGGCGGGCGCGAGCATCGCCGCGATGTCGCCCACAGCGGGGCTCGCCACCGCCAGTCCGGCGGCCATCGCCTCGACCACCGAGATCGGGAACTGCTCACTGCGCGACGAGAGCGCGAACAAGTCGAACAATCCGATCACCGCGCCCGGGTCGGCGACTAAGCCGGGGAGGTGGACCCGGTCGGCGATCCCCAGCCGCCCGGCCTCGGCGAGGATCGCCTCGCGCTCGGGCCCCTCGCCCGCGATCACCAGCTGCCACGGCTCGGGCAGCCGGTTGAACGCTCGGACCAGCGCGGGGAGGTTCTTGACCGGACGCAGCCCGGCGAACGTGCCCAGCCACAGCTCGCCCGGGCGCTTGACCAGCCGCGGCATCGCGTCGCGTCGCGGCTTCCTGGCGTAAGCTCGGACGTCGATGCCGTTGGCGATGCGGTGGACCCTCTCGCGCGGCTGCTTCCATTCGTGCAAGGCGATGCCCTCGAGCCCCGCGGACGGCACGACCAGCGCCTGGGCGCGGGCCAGCGCGAGCATCCGGAACGCGTTGCGGCTGGGCTTGAGGCGCTCGGCCTCATCGGCGTTGAAGCCGTCCTCGTGGTGGACCAGCGGCGCCAGCCCCAGCGCGGGCCCGAACACGGTATGCGCGAGCACTGCGTTCATCGCCCCCCAGTTGTAAGTGAGGATGAGGTCGTAGCCACGCATTGCCGCGGCGAGCGCCTGGAGCTTGCGCGGGCCGGGCCAGCCGGTGAGCCCCGGCAGGTTGAGCTGGAGCACGGGGATCCCGCGCGCGATGTGGCCCGCCGCGCCCATCGCCGCGGGCACCGCCGAGACGATCGAATGCGCGCACGCCGCGCCCCAGCGGTTGATCAGCTGGACGCTGCGCAGCTCCTTGCCCCCGGGATCGAAGCTCGAATGGACGTGGAGCAGGCGCAGCGGTCGCGCGCGCTGGGCGGGCGGCATCAGGCGACTTTGGCGAGCAGGCGTTCGATGGCCGCGACCGCTTCCGGCTCGTCGAGCGTCGGCGCATGGCCGACGCGCGGAATAACGACCAACGCGCAATCGGGGATCGCGGCGACCATTCGTTCGGCGACGTCGGGAGCGAGGATGTCCGAATTTCCCCCGCGAACGATCAGCACCGGGCCCGCGCCGAGCGCGTTCCACGCGGGCCACAAGTCCACCCCGGCGGCGCCGTCGCCGGCAGCGAACGGGTCGGCGATCTTCATGTCGTAGTCGAACACGATCCGCCCGTTGGGGCCGAGCGTCATCACCCGCTTGGCCATGACCAGCCAGTCCTCGACCGAAAAGTCCGGAAACACGTCGGCTTGTGCTTCCTCGAGCGCGCGCGCGGCGTGCATCCAAGTCTCGAAGCTACGGCCTTGCCCGACGTAGCCGCGAATTCGCGCGATGCCCTGGTCGCTGACTTCGGGGCCGATGTCGTTGATCACCGCGCCGGCGATCCGGTGCCCGCCGCTCGCCGCGGTGAGCATCGTCACCAGCCCGCCGAGCGAGGTGCCGATCGCGACGAACCGCTCGATCCCCTCGGCGTCGAGCAACGCGGCGATGTCGGCGGCATAGGTCATGGGAAGGTAGCTCATCGGGTCTTTTGCATAAGCGCTGTCGCCGCGCCCGCGCAGGTCGGGGCATAGCACCCGCCAGCGCCCGGCGAGCCGGCCCGCGACGCCTTCGAAATCGCGCGCGTTACGGGTCAGGCCGGGGATGCAGACCACCGGCGGCTTCGCGGCCGGGCCCGCGTAATCGCGAAAGTGAAGCCGCAAACCGTCCTCGCTGGTCCAGTAGCGATCCTCGAACTCGGCCATGCGCGTTACGAATCCTGTCCCCGCGGCTTGCGTGCCCCGCCGCCGCTGCCCACTATCGCCCGATGCGTTCGCAATCGCAACCCGCCGCCTACCGCGCCGATCCGCGCATCGTCGCGCTCGCCGCGTGGATCGGCGACCCGGTCGCGGCCGCCGACTTCCCCGAGACCAGGCTGCGCTTCCGCAACGACGCGCACGCGGCGACGGTAGGTCTGGGAGAACTGGCCGACCC
>DATLDS010000163.1:0-3630 GCA_035525735.1 Novosphingobium sp. | reverse complement strand
CGCTGCCTCGGCGCGGGGCTGATCGCCGAGCGCGGCGTACGCCTCGGCCTCGAGCATGAACAGCCCGGCGCTGACCCAGCCCTGCCGCCGGGCGTGGACGATCCACGCCAGCGCCTCGCGCGGGCGGCCCGAGAGGATCAGCGCGCGCGCCAGCAGCGCGATCCCCGTCGGCTGCGGACGCGCGGCGACATCGGCCTCGGTCAGCGCCAGCGCCCGCGCGGCGCTTCCCACCGCGAGCTCGTGCTCGGCACGGTGCTGCGCGACGGCCTCGGGAAACCGTGCGGCACGCGCTTCCCAGCCTGCTTCGGCGCGCGCCGCCCAGGCCTTGCTCGCCGCGGCCTGGCCTTCGAGCCGGAGCAGATGCGCGAGCGCGTCGGCAACCTCGGGACGCCCCGTGCGCGTCGCCAGCGCGCGATACCGCTCGATCGCCGCGCGCGGCCTGCCGGCGAGCGCCTCGTTCTGCGCGGCATAGGCGTCAGCCAACCAATGGCCCGGGAACACGCGCCGCGCCGCATCGACCCAGCGCGCCGCGCCGTCCCAGTCGCCTTCGGCATAGGCCATATTGGCGCGCTGAAGCGCGAGCTCGGCGAGCAGCGCGGGGGGTTGGCGCGGCTTTGCCAGCAGCGCCTCGACCGCGCGCTTGCCCGCCTCGCTTTCGCCACGATGGAACGCGAGCACCGCCGTGCGCAAGTCGATGCCGGGAGTCCCCGCGATCTCGCCGGCCTTGGCGAAATGACGCGCGGCTTCGTCCAACCGGCCGCGCTGGAGCGCGACATCGCCCGCGAGCGCCTCGGCGTCGGCGCTGTCGCTCGGATCGGGAGCCACCGAGCGCGTGAACCGCGCCAGCGCCTGGTCGGCGTCGGCGAGGCGGTGGAGCTGGAGCGAGAGCAGCGCGCGCGTCAGCACCGGCCCGGCTGGTTCGGGCGCGCGCACGATCGCGCGATCGAGAACGCGCTGCGCCTCGGCGAGGTCGGCGTAGTCACCCGCGAGGCGGAAGCGCGCCATCAGCGCGCGCGCGAAGATTTCCTCGCGCAGCCACTCGCCGGGAAAGCGCGCGAGCCCCGCGCGGCGTTCGGCGAGCGTCCGCTCGGTCCGGGCGAGCGCCGCGGCGTAGCTCGGCGGACCAAAGCCCGGGCGCAACTCGGTGGGATCGAGCGCGGCGCGCGCGTCCCCCGTGCGCCAGCGGTCGAGCCCGGCTCCCAGCGCGATCGCGAGCGTCGCCGCGAGCAGGGCCAGCCACGGCCAGCGCGGGGTGGGCCGCGTTCGGGGCGGCGGAAAGTCCCGGCGAGCGAGGTTCGTGGCCATGCCCGCCGGGTTATCGGACCCCAGCGATCAGGTCGAGCAGGGCGTCAGGCCGAGCCCGATCAGATCGTCGGCCAGCGCGTTGTGCAGGATCGTCAGCTGCGAAACGATCTCAGGCACGAACACCCCCGCCGCGTCCTCCGCCGGGCCGGCGTCGTTGTAGGCGATCTTCATGCTCGTCCCGATCAGCGCCGTCGCCACCGCCGGCTGGCCCATCCGGTCGACCCGCGTGTAGGCGGTGAACGGATCGGTGCGGAAGGCGAACGCTGTGCCGGTGCCCGGTCCGGGCTGGCCGCCGTTGGCGGTGCCGAGGAACGGGAACGTGCTGATTAGCGTGCTGTCGTTGGGCGGGTTGAGCGGCAGGCTCGCCAGCAACGCCGGGCTGTGCTTGTTCATGTCGAGCAGGATCACCGCGAGCACGACGTCGATCACCGGATCGGTCAGGAATCGTCCGTTGGGGAAGCCCGAGGCGCGGTTGAAGTCCTGCTTGAGCGTGTCGGGCACGACCAGCGAGGCCGGGGTCGCGCCGTTGGTGCCGGGGATCACCTGGCTGAGGCAGGCGGATACGTTGCGGCTGGTCGGGCTCGGCGTCGGGCTTGGCGTGGGCGCCGGCGCGGGCGCCGGGGCGGGCGCCGGCGCTACCGCGACCGGGGGAGCCGGATTGTTGTTGCCGCCGCCCCCGCAAGCGGGCAGCAGCAGGGCGAGCGCCAGCGGCGTGGCGGCGAGGAGCGCGCGCATCGGCGCGGGGCGGAGCTTGGCGGCGCGCATCACAGGTTTCCTCCGAAGCGGGCGGTGGTCGACCAGACGTCGATCGGGCCGGCGCCGAGCCGGCTGCGCGGGATTTCGAAGACCACGACAGTGTCGTTGAGGTTGCGGAAGAAGTTGCGCGTCTTGTCGAACGCCAGCGTGCCCGTCGAGCGGGTGGTGCGGAACCCTTGCAGGTCGAAGAAGAACGGATCGTCGCGGACCCCCGCATAGACCCGCACGCCGTCTTTGCTGAGGATGCTTTCAACGGGCCCGACCAGCGCGCCGTTGACGCCGGGCAGGTTGGTGACCTCGATACCCGTGCCGGTGCCGTTGGTCGCCGCGCCGAAGCGGAAGCGAACCGATATGTCCGCAGACGAGGCGGGCGGCGTGGTCGAGAAATTGAGCGTGTAAAGCACGTCGCGATCATACACGCCCGCGGTCGATGCCGTCGGGCCCGCGAAAGTGACCGCGTAATAAGCGTTGGTGGCGTCGTGCCAGGCATAGACGTCGGCGATGTCGGCCGGGGTATCGGGGGTGGTGTCGAACGCCGGGTCGGTGCGCGTCGGCGGGTCGAGGTGGTCGGCGCTGAGCGCCAGTTGGCCCGGGACGATCAGCAACGCGGCAGCCGCGGCCACGGCGGCGCCTCCTGCCAACCACAATCGTGATGCGCGCACCATATCGAGCTCCTCTCGAGAAAGTCTTCGATGGAGCGACCCAAGCCGTCTGGGATCGAGGAGCGGCGCTTCGCGACTCCAGCACCCGCGGCAATTGCGCGAAAACGCTAGCACAAGAGCGAGCGCAAACAAGGGTTAATGCCTTAGAATCGACTAGATGAAGGGCGCGACGCTCCACGCTGCCGCGACGATCAGCGCGACCCCCGCGAGGTCGAGCCCCAGCCCCGCGCGCAGCCAGAAGCCCACGACGCTTTCGAACCCGGCGGGGATTGCGGGCAGCACCGGATCGGCGCCGAGCGCCGGTCAGTCGTCAGTAATGAGACTGCGGTCGCGGGTTTCGGGAAGCAGCAATGTCGCCACCCCCGCCATCGCAATGACCGCCGCGACATAGACATAGAAAAGCCGTTCGAAACCGGCGCCCTTGAGCGCCAGCGCGACCATCTCGAGCGTGCCCGCGAAGAGCGCGTTGCCGATGGCGTAGGGCAGCGCCACGCCGAGCCCGCGAATATGCGCTGGGAAAAGTTCGGCCTTCACCAGGGCATTGTTGGCGCTGTAGCCGCTTTGCAGCGTCAACGGGATGAGGATCAGCAAGGTGGCGACAACCGGCGAGGTCGTCCGTTCGAGCGTCAGGAACACCGGGACGGCGGCGAACGCGCCGCCGATCCCGAAGACCAGCAGCATCGGTTTGCGCCCGAACCGGTCGGCCAGCGCCCCGAACACCGGCTGCATGGCGGTGAACCACAGCAGGGCCGCGGCGACGATATAAGTCGCGGTCGCTTTGTCGAAGCCGACCGTATTGAACAGGTATTTCTGCATGTAGCTGGTATAGGTGTAGGCGCCCAGGCCGCCTCCGGCCGATAGCATTGCCACGAGGATGCTCTCACGGCGGTGCTCTCGCCACAGCCGC
>DATLDS010000144.1:0-6405 GCA_035525735.1 Novosphingobium sp. | reverse complement strand
CGAAATGTCGGCGGGTATCGACGAGACGTTGGGCGCCGGCGGCGGGCCGCTGTCCCTGATTTTTTCACTGGCGACGTTGATTCCAAGCATCTCGGTCTCCGTTCGACGCCTTCACGATGTCGACCGACCGGGATGGTGGCTGTTAGCGCCGCTACTGCCTCTCTTCTTGCTCGGCTTCGCGGCTGTTATCCAGGCGGGTTGGTTGATCATAGTTGCTGGGATCGGGTCGCTTGTCAGCGTCATCGTGATTGTGGCTTTCGCCGTGAGCGACGGCACATCCGGACCCAATCGGTACGGCGAGGATCCGAAGAACCCGACCAGCGCGGAAGTCTTCGCTTAAAGCTCGCGTAACGCCTGCGCCGGCCGCGCCCGCAGCAGCGGGAGCGAGCCGGCCAGCGCGAAGCCGAGCACCGTGGCGATGCCCAGCGCCAGCACGGCCAAGACGCGCGGCCAGTCGGGCAGCCATTCGAACTCGAACAACTCGACGATCACCAGCCATGCGGCGCCGCTGCCCAGCGCGAGCGCGACCGTGCCGAGGAGACTCGCGAGCAGCCCGTACTCGGCGAGCTGAAGGCCGAGCAGCTGGCGCCGGCTCGCGCCGAGCACGCGCAGGATCACGTTGTCGTAGAGCCGGCTGGCGCGCGCCGCGGCGATCGCGCCGATCAGCACCGCGAGACCCGCGAGGATCGCGACGCTTGCCGCGGCGAGGATCGCGGTGCCCATCTGGCTGAGGATGTCGCGCGCGCGCGCCACCACCGGGCCGATCTCGATCACCGAGCTCGCCGGGAACGCGCGGACCAGGCTCGACAACAGCGCGCGCTTGTCGGCCGGGCCGTCAAGCGAGACCGTGGCGGCGAGGTTGTGCGGCGCGTCGGAAATCGCGTTGGGGCTGAACACCAGAACGTAGTTGAAGCCCATCGAGTCCCAGTCGATCCGCCGGAACGAGGCGATCGTCGCGGTGCGCTCGACCCCGAGCAGGCCGATCGTCAGCTTGTCGCCGAGCTTGAGCTGAATCGCGTCGGCGAGGTCCTGGTCGACCGAGACCAGCGGCGGGCCGGAATAACCGGCGGGCCACCATTGGCCCGCGGTGACGACGTTGCCGTCGGGAATGCGGTCCGAATACGTCAGCCCGCGCTCGCCGCGCAGCGGCCACGCCTCGTCGGGGATGCTCGCCAGGTCGGCGACGCGGGTCATCGCCTCGGACGGGCCGTAAGCGAGGATCGCGCCGCGCATCGCCGGAACCGTGCGGACGCGCGCGCGGGGCGCGGCGGTGCTGACGATTCCGGCGAACTCGGCGGCGCGCTCGCGCGGCAGGTCGAGCACGAAGTAGTCGGGCGCCTGCTTCGGCACGCGCTGCGCGATATTGGCGTCGAGGCTGGTCTGGACCGCGGCGAGCAGCACGAACGACGCGAGTCCGAAGCCGAGCGCGGTGACCAGCGCGCCGGTCTGCGCGCCGGGGCGATGGAGGTTGCCGAGCGCCATCCGCAGCAGCGGGCGGCGCGGGCGCGGCAGCCGCGCCGCGCCCTTGCGCAAGCCGAGCCCCAGCAGGGCCAGAAGGCCGAATAGCGCCGCCGCGCCGGCGAGGAACCCCGCCGACAGCCACGGCTGGGTCGAGGTCAGCAGGACCAGCGCGGTCAGCGCGGCGAGGCCCCCGCCGACCGGCAGCACCAGCACGCGCCAGCGCAGCGCCAGCGGGGCGACGCGCGCGCGGAACAAGGCCATCGCGGGAAACTCGCGCGCGCGGATCAGCGGCGGCGCGGCGAAGATCGCGGCGATGAGCAGGCCGTAGGCGGCGGCGGTCGCCAGCGCGGCAGGGTCGAGCACGAAGCCCGGCGCGACCGGGAGCAGCGCGCCGAGCGCGAGCCCGAGCAGCGGGGTCACCGCCACCCCGGCGATCGACCCCGCGAGAATCCCCGCGGCCGACGCCGCCGCGACCTGCAAGCCATAGATCCGCGCAATGTCGCCGCTGGTCGCGCCGAGCACCTTGAACGTCGCGATGCTGGCGCGACGCCCCTCGAGCCACGAGGCGACGCCGTTGCCGATCCCGATTCCCGCGATCGCGAGCGCGGCGAGCGCGACGAGCACGAGGAATTGGCCCATCCGCCCGACGAAGCGCTCGAGCCCGGGGGTGGCGCGGGTGCGGTCGCGCAGTTCCCACCCGGCGTCGGGAAAGGCCTTCTTGAGCTTCGCGGCGGCGGCGGCGGCGTCGGCGCCCGCGGGCAGCCGCACGCGGACCTTGTGGCGGACCATGCTGCCGGGCTGGACCAGCCGGCTGAGGCCAAGCGCCTCCTCGCTGACGATCACCACCGGGCCGAGCGTGAACCCCTCGCCAAGCCGGTCGGGCTCGTCGGCGACGATCCCGCCGACCGTCAGCTCGACCGCTCCGACCTTGAACGTGTCGCCGGCGCCGATCCCGAGCCGGTCGGCGACCCCGGGCGCGATCCACGCGGTGGTCCCCGTCGGCGCGGCGGCGCGGTGTCCGCGCTCGAGCGTCAGCGTCCCGTACAGCGGCCACGCGCGATCGACCGCCTTCAGCTCGACCGGCGCGGCGAGGCTCGCGTCGTTCGCCGGCACCGCCATCGCCTGGAGCCGCGCCCCGCTCGACACCTCGCCGAGCGCGGTCAGCGCCGCCATCTCGGCCGGCGAGGGCTCGCGCGCATAGAGCGCGACCTCGATGTCGCCGCCGAGCATTGCCTGCCCGCGCCCGGCGAGCTCGCGCTCGATCGCGCCGGTCAGCGTGCCGATCGCGGCGAGCGCCATCGTCCCGAGGAACAGGCACGCGAGCAGCAAGCGAAGCCCCCTCAGCGCGCGCGTCAGGTCGCGCCGGGCGAAGCGCCACGCGGCGGCCCAGCCGAGCGCTTTCACTGCCGCCGGTCCGCGACGATCCGCCCGTCGGCCAGCTCGATCACCCGTTCGCAGCGCGCGGCGAGCGCGGGGTCGTGCGTGATTACCACCAGCGTCGCGCCGGTTTCCGAGGCGCGGGCGAACAGCAGGTCCATGATCTGCGCGCCGGTCGCGCCGTCGAGGTTGCCGGTGGGCTCGTCGGCGAACAGCAGCGCCGGCGCGGTGACGGTGGCACGGGCGATCGCCACCCGCTGCTGCTCGCCGCCCGAGAGCTGCGCCGGATAGTGGTCGAGGCGGTGGCCGAGCCCGACCGCGGCGAGCTCCGACGCCGCGCGCGTCCCCGCCTCGCCTGCTGCGCCGGCGAGCTCGAGCGGGGTCGCGACGTTCTCGCGCGCGGTCATCGTCGGGAGCAGGTGGAACGCCTGGAGCACCACCCCGATCCGCCCGCGCCGCGCGGCGGCGAGCGCGTCCTCGTCGAGCGCGGCGAAGTCCTCGCCCGCGACGCTGAGCGCGCCGCCGCTGGCGCGCTCGAGCCCGGCGAGCACCGCCATCAGCGAGCTCTTGCCCGAGCCCGAGGGGCCGAGCAGCGCGACCGTCTCGCCTTGCGCTACGTCGAGGTCGATCGCGCGCAGGACCTCGACCGCGGCGTGGCCTTCGCCGAAGCGCAACGTGAGGCCGCGCGCGGCGATGATCGGTTCGGGCATGGCTCGCGAAGTGGCGCGGCGGGTTGTCAATTGCAACCCGCTCGCCCAAATCGTGTCCTTACCCCCGTCCGTGCTGAGCCTGTCGAAGGACTGCTTTTTCTGAGGTTGCGCGTGACCGCCAAGGTGAAGAACAGCCCTTCGACAAGCTCAAGGCGAGCGGCGTGGGGTTTGGTTGTCGCCTTGTTGCTGTCAGGCTGTGGAGGCGAGGCAGCTCCGCCCGCCGCCAAGCCTACCTCGTCGATCGAAGCTCCCCGTCCGCCCGCCGGTCCCGAAAAGCTCGTCGTCGCGTTCGGCGACAGCCTTTATGCGGGATACGGGCTCAAGCCGGGCGAAGCGTGGCCGGCCAGGCTCGAGAAGGCGCTGTGGGCGCGCGGGATCAACGCGCATGTCGTCAACGCCGGGGTCTCGGGCGACACCACCGCGGCGGGGCGCCAGCGGCTCGGCTTCATCCTCGACAGCCAGCCGCGCGCGCCCGAGCTGGTGATCGTCGGGCTCGGCGGCAACGACATGCTGCGCGGGCTGCCCCCGGCGCAGGCGCGCGCCAACCTCGAGGCGATCCTCGCCGAGCTCGACCGGCGCAAGATCCCGGCGATGCTCACCGGAATGCTCGCCGCGCCCAACATGGGCGAGGCTTACGCGCGCGAGTTCAACGCGATCTATCCGGCGCTGGCCCAGCGCCACGACGCGGCGCTGGTGCCGTTCTTCATGGCCGCGGTGGTGGGCGACCCCAGGCTGTTCCAGCCCGACCACGTCCACCCCACCGCCGCCGGGGTCGACAGGATCGTCGCGGCGACGGTGGACGAGGTGGCGGGCGCGCTGAAGCGCTAGGACAGCCGCTCGACCGCGCCGTCGCTGACCCGCCACACCGCGGCTTCGGCCGCGATCTCGGCGAAAGGGGCGAGCTCGGTGCCGGTCAGCCAGTATTGCCCGGGCGTCTCGCGCAGCCGCTCGAACAGCGCGGCGCGGCGCAGCGGATCGAGGTGCGCGGCGACCTCGTCGAGCAGCAGCACGCGTGGGCGGGCGTTATCTCCAAGGCTGGCGTGGGCGAGGACGATCGCGATCAGCATCGCCTTCTGCTCGCCGGTCGAGCATTCGGCCGCCGCGCGGTCCTTGGCGGCGAGCGAAACCGCGAGGTCGTCGCGGTGCGGGCCGTCGAGCGTGCGCCCCACGGCGCGATCGCGGCGGCGCCCGGCGGAAAGCGCGGCGCGCAACGCGTCGGCGCTGGGCGCGGCGGGATAGCACAGCGAAGGCCGCGCGAACGGCTGCTCGGGGGCCTCGCGCAGCGCCTCGTCGAGCCGCGCGACCAGGCTCGCGCGCGCCGCGCCCAGCGCCGCGCCGGTTTCGGCCAGCTGCGCCTCGAGCGCATCGAGCCAGGCCGGGTCGGGCTCGGCCTCGCCGCCCAGCAGGCGGTTGCGCTCGCGCAGCGCGGCTTCGTAGCGCGCGGCGTGGCCGGCGTGGCCGGGATCGAGCGCGAGCGCGAGGCGGTCGAGGAAGCGCCGCCGCGCGCCCGCGCTGTCGGTGAACAGGCGGTCCATCGCCGGGGTCAGCCAGGCGAGGCTGAGCCACTCGGCGAGGCGGCCCGCGCTGCTCTCGGCGCCGTTGACGTGGACCACACGGCGGCCGGGCTGCGCGGTGCGGACCGCGGTGCCGAGCGCGACTTCTCCCAATCGCGCGCTGACCGCGAACCCGCCCCCAGGACCAATGGCGTGCCCCCGCGACATCTCGCTCAGCGCCGCACGGCGCAGGCCGCGGCCGGGCGCGAGCAGCGAGATCGCCTCGAGCACGTTGGTCTTCCCCGCGCCGTTGTCGCCGACCAGCAGGTTGAACCGCCCCGCACCCCCGAGCGCGCTCGCCGCGTGGTTGCGGAAGTCTTCGAGGATCACGCGATCGAGCATCATGGGCGCATAAGGCAGGGTGGCGGGCGCGCCAACTCCCCGGCCGATTCCAAACATTCGTGAATTTCACCAATCCGTGGCATTCACCCCGCGTTCACCAATCCCCGCCGGACTTGCCTGAACACAAAAATGTCAGATTTCCGCCGTTTTCTGAAAACTGGCACGCCCCGTGCAATATCCTTGGCATCGGGCGGATAGGCCGCCGCGACCACACAAAGGACCAAGACAATGACTGCCATCCGTTCGTTCGCCAGCCACTTCATCGCCGGCTCCGCCGCTCTCGCGCTCAGCGTCGTGCTGATCAGCGGCACCGTTTCCAACCCCACCGCGCCGACCGCGACTTACACGAGCACGCTGGCGTGAGCCGCTTGAGCTTCGAGGATGAACCGGTGCGCGCCGTGAGCACCCGGAAGAAATTCCGCCTCGACAAGACCAACGGCAAGCTGATGGGCGTCAGCGCCGGAATCGCCGACTACTTCGGCTGGGACGTCACGCTGGTTCGTGTCGCCTGGGTCGTCGGAACGCTGATCGGCGTCGGCTCGCTGATCCTCGTCTACCTCGCGATCGGCCTCCTGGCCGATTGAGGACCGGGAGGCCCCGCCGCTTCAAGCGCGCGGGGCCTTATCCGCTTTCGCGAACGGCGAGAAATCGGTGCCCGCGTCGAACACGTCGACTCCTTCGCGCCGCTTGAGCCATCCCACCACGAGATACGTCACCGGCGTCAGCAGCGCCTCCCACGCGGTCTTGATCGCCCACTGCGACAGCACGACCTGCCCCAACTGCTCGATCGGCCAGCCGGCCAGCCCATAGAACGCCAGCGGGTAGAAGATCAGGCTGTCGAGCCCTTGGCCGACAATCGTCGAGCCGATCGTCCGCATCCACAGGAACCGGCCGTTCGTGGCCAGCTTGAGCTTGGCGAGGACGAAGCTGTTGGCGAACTCGCCGGCCCAGAACGCGGTCAT
>DATLDS010000141.1:0-2839 GCA_035525735.1 Novosphingobium sp. | reverse complement strand
GGATTGCCAGGAGGCGCCGCTGCTCCCGCTCGAGCCGCACGACCGCGCGCTCGCCGCGGTGATCACCCCGACCCGACTGTTCGGCCCGTACGACGCGCCATGAAGCCGACCTGGCGCAAACCCGTCGGGATCCTCGCGCTGCTCGCCGCGCTTCTCGTCTACGCGGGGCTGATCGCGCGTCTGCTCGCCCCGATCGCGCGCTGGCCGATCCTCGCACAGACCGCGATCTACGTCGTGCTCGGTACGATCTGGCTGCTCCCGTTGAGGCGCTTCCTGATCTGGATGGAGACGGGGAAATGGCGCGAGTGACGGGACTTGAACCCGCGACCTCCGGCGTGACAGGCCGGCGCTCTAACCAACTGAGCTACACCCGCGTATTCTCGGGAGCCGCGCCCCTAAGCCACGCCTGATGGACTGTCAACCGCGACCGACCGCGTGCTCCGGATCGCCCGTTTTGCGCCGATTCGCAAGGTTATCGGGCGCTTAACCATTCCTTCGGGTTTGCCTGCGACAACCGCCCCGACGACGGGTTGGGGGCGGTTCGGCGATGGGCTTGAGGGTTTCAATGGCGCTTGCCGCGCTCGGCTTTGCCGCACCGCTATCGGCTGGCGAGGTCGCGGTCGAGCATAGCGTGTTCGTCGAGCGCGAGGTCGAGGCGGCGGGAGGGCGCGCCGCGCGCGTGCTCGAGCCGGCCCGCGAACTGCGCCGCGGCGACCGTCTGGTCTATTTCGTCGCCTGGCGCGCGCCCGAGCCGCGGGCCGAGAGCTTCACGATCACCAATCCCCTCCCCCGCGCGGTCTCGTACCAGCGTTCCGCCGACGGCTTCGAGGAAGTCTCGGTCGATGGCGGGCGGAGCTGGGGCAAGCTCGGCGACTTGCGCGTCGCCGGGCGCAGCGCCACCGCGGAAGACGTCACCCACGTCCGCTGGCAGGTGCCGCGCCAGATTGCGCTGGCCGGGCGCGGCAAGCTGACCTGGAGCGGCGTGGTGCGCTAAGCGTCGGGCGCTAGCAATTCTCGTACTTCCAGTTTCGCTTCTTCCCCTCGGACAGCCACACGATCGCTTGCGCGAGACGCCTTTCGCGCGTTTCGGCGCGCTTGGCGTCGGTGATCCATTCGAGGTACTCGCGCCGGTGCGAGGGGGCGAAGCGCTCGAACGTGGCCTTCGCCGGGCCGTTCGCGTCGAGCGCGGCGGCGACGTCGGGCGGAGTCGCGATCTCGGGCTTGGGCGCACGCGCCGGGCGCGGCTCCTTGACCCCGCTGGCGATCTTGTCGGCGGCGGCGATCAGCTTTTTGCGCAGCGCGGCGTCGCCGGGAAGGTCGGCGAGGCTGGTGATGCGGCCGTAATGCCCCATCCCCCCCTTTTCGTCATCGCCTTCGGCCTCGCCCTGGCGGCCGTCGCCGTGGATCATCAGCGCGGCGTGCGCCTTGAACGAGGCCATCCCGGCCACGTTCCTGCCCCCGACGGTGAAGTGCGGCATGCTCCACTTGAGCGTTTCCTCGGCCTGCGGCAGCGCGCAGTGGACCAGCTCGCGGAAGTGCTCGAGGATCGGCCGCGCGAACGGCTGGGCGTTGGCGATGTAGGCATCGATGCGCGGATCGGTGGGCATGCGACGTCCTCCCCCAGCGACCGTTCGGCACTCTACCGCAAGCTCAGTCGGCCAGCAACAGCACCGGCGCCTCGATCAGCTTCCTCAGCGCCTGGACGAAGCTCGCCGCGTCCCACCCGTCCACCACGCGGTGGTCGCAGCTGATCGAGACGTTCATCAGCTTGCGTTTCTCGATCCGCTCTCCCCCCATCCCGTCGGGCACGAACATCGGCCGCTCGACGATCCGGTTGGGGCCGATGATCGCGACTTCGGGGCGGTTGATCACGGGGGTGGTCGCGATCCCGCCGAGCGGCCCCAGCGAGGTGATCGTCAGGGTCGAGCCCGAAAGCTCGTCCGATTTCGCGGTTCCCTCGCGCGCGGCGCTGGCAAGGCGCGATATTTCGCGCGCGAGCTGCCACAAGTTGAGGCTCTGCGCGTTGCGGATCACCGGGACCATCAGCCCCCCGTCGGTCTGCGTCGCCATCCCGAGATGGACCGCGCCGTGGCGCGTTACCACGCCCGTTTCGTCGTCGAACCGCGCGTTGATCATCGGGAAGTCGTGGATCGTGCGGCAGATCGCCGAAATCAGCAGCGGCAGCATGGTCAGCTTGGGCTTGTCGCCGCGCGCCGCGTTGAGCTGCGCGCGCATCGCCTCGAGCGCGGTGACGTCGCATTCCTCGACGTAGGAAAAGTGCGGGATGTTGCGCTTCGCCGCCGCCATGTTCTCGGCGATGCGGCGCCTGAGGCCGATGACCTTGACCTGTTCGTCGGCCCTTACGGCACCGGCAGGCCGATAGCCGCCCGAGTTGTCGTACGCGAGGAAGGCGTCGAGGTCGGCGTGCCGCACGCGCCCGTCGGCGGCGGGTTTCACCTGGCCGAGATCGATCCCGAGCTCGCGCGCGCGCTGGCGCACCGCGGGAGTGGAAAGGACTTTGGCGTGTGCAGCGGGCGTTGGCGTGTGGCCTTCGACAGACTCAGGCTGAGCGGGCTTTTTGATTGGCTCTGAAACAACTGCCGCTCGTGCTGAGCTTGTCGAAGCACGCTCGCCGACGTCAGCCTCAACCGCCCGCACCACATCCCCCGCATCGGGCGTCTCCGCCTCGATCCGCTGCTCGACCGCCTCGGCCGTCGGCGCGAGCGCATCCTCATCCGCGCCCTCGCCTTCGACCTCGATCACCGCCAGCGCCGAGCCGATCGCGATGACGTCGCCCGCCTCGCCCGCGATCTCGACCACGGTGCCGGTCACCGGGCTT
>DATLDS010000127.1:0-3765 GCA_035525735.1 Novosphingobium sp. | reverse complement strand
TCCATCCGCGGCATCTTGATGTCGAATACGCCGAGGTCGGGCGGGTTTTCGCGCAACGCCTTGAGTGCGGTCGCGCCGTCCGAATAGACCCGCGTGGCGAACCCCTCGGTCTGGAGCGCGATCGACACCGAAGTGAGGATGTTGCGGTCGTCGTCGACGAGCGCGATCGTGCGAGGTCCCTCCGCCATGAGCGCCTCATAGCCGCTCGGCGCCGCACTGACGAGCACGGCGCTCATTTGACGGCGCGCGGGGGCTCGACTATGCGCCGCCGGGTATCACGCAACCGCGATAACGACGGTGCGGCGACGCGCTGGCGCGTTTGGCCGCACGCTTTGTTTCTGGGAGAATCCTTCCGTGTCCGGCACGCCGCTTCACACTCCGCTCGCCGCTCAGGGCATTGAGAGCAAAGCCGAAATCCTCGCCAACCTGGGCACGCCCGAGCTGGTCGAGCACGCGATCCGCAACGGCGAGGGACGGCTCGCCAAGGACGGCCCGCTGGTCGTCGCCACCGGCAAGCACACCGGGCGCTCGGCCAAGGACAAGTTCATCGTGCACGACGCCGAAACCGCCGACACCGTGTGGTGGGACAACAACGCGGGCATGACGCCCGAGCACTTCGCCGCGCTGAAGGCCGATTTCTTCGCCGCGCTGGCCGAGAAGAAGACGCTCTACGTCGCCGACCTGTTCGGCGGGTCGCAGCCCGAGCATCGCGTCAACGTCCGCGTGATCAACGAGCTCGCCTGGCACAACCTGTTCATCCGCACGCTGCTGGTGCGCCCGAGCGAGGCCGAACTCGCCGGCTTCACCCCGGAGTACACAATCGTCGATCTGCCGAGCTTCCGCGCCGACCCGGCGCGCCACGGCACGCGGAGCGAGACGGTGATCGCGGTCAACTTCACCGAGAAGCTGATCCTCATCGGCGGCACCGCTTATGCCGGCGAGATGAAGAAGAGCGTGTTCGGCATCCTCAACTACCTGCTCCCGGTCGACGGGGTGATGCCGATGCACTGCTCGGCCAACATCGGCCCCGACGGCAAGACCGCGGTGTTCTTCGGACTGTCGGGCACCGGCAAGACGACGCTTTCGGCCGACGCCTCGCGGACGCTGATCGGCGACGACGAGCACGGCTGGTCGGACACCGCGGTGTTCAACTTCGAGGGCGGCTGCTACGCCAAGATGATCCGCCTCTCGCCCGAGGCCGAGCCCGAGATCTTCGCCACCACCAAGCGCTTCGGCACCGTGCTCGAGAATGTGGTGATGGACCCCGAGACGAGGTTGCTCGACTTCGACGACGCCAGCCTGGCGGAGAACAGCCGCGGCTCGTATCCGATCGACTTCATTCCCAACGCGTCCGAGCAAAACATGGGGCCGGTCCCGGCCAACGTGATCATGCTCACCGCCGACGCCTATGGCGTGCTCCCGCCGATCGCGCGGCTGACCCCCGATCAGGCGATGTACCACTTCCTCTCGGGCTATACCGCGCGCGTCGCGGGAACCGAGATCGGGGTGACCGAGCCCGAGGCGACGTTCTCGACCTGCTTCGGCGCGCCGTTCATGCCGCGCCACCCCAGCGTTTACGGCAACCTGCTCAAGGAGCGGATCGCCAAGGGCAAAGTCATCTGCTGGCTGGTCAACACCGGCTGGTCGGGCGGCAAGGCGACCCAACCGGGGATCAAGCGGATGCCGATCAAGGCAACCCGCGCGCTCTTGAACGCCGCGCTCGACGGCAGCCTCAACGACGCCGCGTTCCGCAAGGACCCGAACTTCGGGTTCGAGGTGCCGGTCAGCGTGCCGGGCGTCGATACCGCGCTGCTCGACCCGCGCGGGGCGTGGCGGGACAAGGCCGACTACGACCGGACCGCGCAAGACCTGGTCGGCAAGTTCATCGCCAACTTCGCCCAGTTCGAGGCGCACGTCGACGAAGGCGTCCGCCAAGCCGCGCCGACCGCCGCCTGATCCCGCCCGGCACCGCTCGGGCGCAAGACCCGAGACTGCCGACAATGACCGATCCCATCCGTTTCTTCGCCGACGACGCCGCGGTTCGTCGCGTCGGCGAGGGCTTGCTCGACCGTTCGCTGCCGCGCGAGGAATGGACGCATGAGGCGCACCTCGCGTCGTGCCTGTGGCTGCTGCGCGAGCGCCCCGACATCGTCCCCGAGCGCGACCTGCCCGCGATCATCCGCGGCTTCAACGAGGCCAAGGGCGGGGTCAACGACGACACGCAAGGCTATCACGAGACGATCACCCAGCTTTACGTCCGCGCGGTTCGCGGCTTCGCGGCATGGGGCAAGGGCGGGCTGTGCGAGCGGGTCAACGCGCTGCTGGCGAGCCCGATCGGGGCGCGCGAGTGGCCGCTCGGTTTCTATTCGCGCGCGCGGCTGTTCTCGGTCGAAGCGCGGCGCGGGTGGGTCGAGCCCGACCTTCAGGCTCTGGCCGACGCGATGTAGCGATCGACGTTCCTGGCCAGCACATCGAGCGGGACGTTGCCCCCCTCGACCACCGCCTGGTCGAAATCGCGCAAGTCATAAGCCGCGCCCAGCGCCGCGCGAGCGCGCTCGCGCTGGCGCAGCATCTCGGTGTGCCCGATCTTGTACGAGCACGCTTGGCCCGGCCAGGCGCAATAGCGGTCGACCTCGGGGACCACTTCGGCGAGGCCAGAGCCGTTGGTGGTCGAGAACCACTCGATCGCCTGCGCGCGGGTCCAGCGCTTGGCGTGCAGGCCGGTGTCCACGACCAGCCGGCAGGCGCGGAACGCCATCGACTTCAGATAGCCGAGCCGCCCGACCGGGTCGCCTTCGTAAGCGCCGAGCTCATCACCGAGCGTCTCGGCGTAAAGCGCCCAGCCTTCGCTGAACGCGCCGAACTGGAGCAGCGAGCGGACCAGCGGCAACCGGTTCGAATATTCGCCTTCCCAGACATGCCCCGGGATGCCTTCGTGGAAGGCAAGCGTCGCCACGTCGTACCGGGTATGGCGGATGGGGCTCGACAAATTGAGCCAGATCTTGCCCGGAATGGACCCGTCGATCGACCCTGCGCCGCCGTAAGCGCCGGGCGCGCCGGCTTCTTCGGCCGGGGCGATGCGGCGAATCTCGAGGTTGCCGCGGGCGAGGCGGCGGAACGCAAGCGGCAGGCGGGTGCGGATGAAGTCGATCTTCGATTGCATCAGCGCGATCACCTCGGCGCGGCCGGCGTCGGTGTCGGGGAACGTGAAGCGCGGGTCCGCGCCGAGCGCGGCCATGCGCTGGCCGACCGAGCCTTTGGTGTAGCCCAGGCCGCGCAGGATCGGGTCCATCCGGCCTTGGAGCTCGGCAACCTGGGCGAGGCCGATCGCGTGAATCTCGTCGGCGCTGAGCCGTGTAGTGGTGTCGGCGCGCAGCGCCCAGGCGTAAAATTCGTCGCCGCGCGGGCGCGACCACATCCCCGGCACGTCGCTCGCCACCGCGCGCTCGGCGCGGATTTCGGCGAGCTGGCGCTCGAGCGCGGGGACGATCGACGCGGTGACGATCGCGCTGGCGCGGCGTTCCCAGTTGCCGGGGATGTCGGCCGTCCGCCGGGTCAGCGAGGCGACCAGCGGGCCGCCGGTGCGCGCGTCGGCTACGGTCCGTTCGAGCTGGGTGATCGTGCGGTCGAGCAGGAAGCTCGGCGGGACCAGGCCGAACTCGCGCGCGGCGCGGATGCGCGCGGTCTCGCCGTCGAAGTTGTGCGGCAGCCCCTCGAGCCGGGCGAGATAGGCCTCCGCATCGGCGGCGCCGCGCACCGGGTGGT
>DATLDS010000077.1:0-11078 GCA_035525735.1 Novosphingobium sp. | reverse complement strand
CGCCTCGCTCGCCCAGGTCGTCACTGCCTTCCTGGTCGCCGAGCAATTGCTCGGGCTCGACATCTTGTGGCGCCGGATCGACGAGGCGGCCGTCGGCGAAGCGGCGCGCATCGAGCTGTTCGACATCGCCGCGCGCAGCATTCGCAACCATCTGTCGGACATCCTGCGCTCGACCGGCAGCGAGCAGACCGTCAGCGAATTGTGCAAGCTGCTCCGGCCGGGCCTGGTCAAGGTCTCGTCCGCCGCCGCGCGGCTGATCCGCACCGAGGTCCGCCACGAGGCGCAAGCCCGGCGCGAGCGGTTCGAGGCGCTCGGCGCGGGCGACGACCTCGCCCGCGGGCTGGTCAAGCTGTACGAGCTTGACGGCGTCTTCTCGATCGCTGCGCTCGGCGCGCGCAAGCACACCGACGAGCTCGCGTTGACGCGCGCCTACATTCGGCTGGGCGAGGCGCTCGGCCTCGACTGGGCGCAGGGCCAAGTGGCGCACTTCCAGCCGGCCGACCAGTGGGAACGGCTGCTTACCAGCGGCCTCGCCCGCGATTTCGAGCAGCTGCGCATCGAGTTCCTCGCGCGCGGGCGGAGCGACGACCCCGAGGCCGCGGTCGAGCGCTGGGTTGAGCGGCACGGCCAGCGCATCAGCCAGTTCCGCGGCCTGATCCAGCGCGCGCGGACGACCAGCACGGTCAGCGCAACGATGCTCGCGCAGGTCGCCAACCAAGCCCGGATCCTTCTTGCCCGCTAGGCCGGGAAGCGCGGCGCGGGTCGCCGTGCTGGTGCCCGACCCCGATTTCGCCGAGGAATGGGCCTGGGCCTACGACATCGAGGCCGCGGCGCTCGCCGCCGCCGGGCTGGCGGTCGAGCCGGTGCCTTGGACCCGCTGCGACGAGCCCGGCGACTACGACCTGGTGATGCCGCTGGTCGCCTGGGGCTATCACCTCGATCATCCGCGCTGGCTCGCCCTGCTGGACCGGCTCGAGCGCGAACGCGCACCGGTGCTCAACCCGGTGCCGCTGCTGCGTTGGAACAGCGACAAGGCCTACCTCGCCGAGCTTGGCGCGGCGGGGGTGGCGACGGTCGAGACGATGGCCGTCGAAGCGCTCGACGATGCCGCGCTCGGCCGGGCGCGCGAGCGGTTCGGCTGCGAGCAGCTGGTGATCAAGCCGCCGATCTCGGCCTCGGCCGACGGGACGTTCCTGCTCGCGCCGGGCGAGCCCCCTCCCGCCGCCGCGCGCGGGCGGAGGATGCTGGTCCAGCCGTTCCTGCCGGCGATCGCCAGCGACGGCGAATATTCGCTGATGTTCTTCGGCGGCGAGTACAGCCACGCCATCATCAAGCGTCCGCGATCCGGCGACTTCCGCGTCCAGCCGCACCTCGGCGGGACCGACGCGCCCTGCCCGCCGCCGACCGGGGGAATCGCGCTGGCCCGCGCCGCGCTTGCCGCCGCGCCCGCCGCGGCGGCCTACGCGCGGGTCGACATGCTCGCCGGCGACGACGGCGAAATGCGCATCATGGAGCTCGAGCTGGTCGAGCCGGCGCTGTGGCTGCAGCATGCGCCGGGCGGCGGCGGCGCCTTCGCCTCAGCCGTAATGCGCGCGCTCGAACAGCCACTGGCGGATCGCTGAGGTCAGGTTCGGCGGTCGCGGCGCGTAGAGGCGCTCGGCATCGATCCGCGCAACCAGCGCATTGACCGGCTGGCCGGCCTCGCGCGCGGCCGCCTCGAGCGCCTTCCAGAACAAGGGTTCGAGGCTGATCGAGGTCGCGTGGCCGGCGATCAGCACCGAGCGCTTGACCGGCGGCGAGGGAGCCACGCGCCGGCCCGTCAATACATGTGCTGGCCGCCGTTGATCGACAGCGTCGAGCCGGTGACGAAGCCCGAGCCCTCGTCGACCAGGAAAACCACCGCGCGGGCGATCTCGCTCGCCTTGCCGAGCCGCCCGACCGGGATCTTGGCGATGATTTTGCCGAGCACTTCCTGCGGCACGGCGGCGACCATGTCGGTGTCGATGTAGCCCGGGGCGATGGCGTTGACCGTCACGCCGTTGCGCGCGCCTTCCTGCGCCAGCGCCTTGGTGAAGCCGTGGATGCCTGACTTGGCGGCGGCGTAGTTGACCTGGCCGTACTGGCCGGCCTGGCCGTTGATCGAGCCGATGTTGACGATCCGCCCCCAGCCGCGCTCGCGCATGCCGCCGAAGGTCGCCTTGGCCATGTTGAAGCACCCGCCGAGGTTGACCCGCATCACCTCGTGCCAGTCGTCGTAGCTCATCTTGTGGAGCGTGCCGTCGCGAGTGATCCCGGCGTTGTTGACCACCACGTCGATCGGCCCGACCTCGTCGGCCACGCGGGCGCAGCCGTCGAGGCACGCCTGGTGGTCGCCGACATCCCACTTGTAGGTCTTGATGCCCGTTGCTTCGGTGAACGCGCGCGCTTTTTCCTCGTTGCCCGCGTAATTGGCGACGACGGTGAAGCCCTGCTCCTTGAGGCCGAGGCTGATCGCCTCGCCGATGCCGCGGGTGCCGCCGGTGACGATCGCTACTCTGGCCATCTGAAACGCCTCTCCGTTTCCCCGTGCCGGATTGACTCCTGCCGGGATTGAAGATGACGTTACGGAATGGCGCTCACGCGGGCAAGCGCCGCGGGCGGCTCAGAAGCGGAACTGGGTTCCGACGTAGACCGCCTGATTGTCCTGCGCCGCGTCGGTCAGCGGGCGCACGCGGTCGCGCTCCGAGCTGTAGCGCACTCCCGCGGTGACCGCGACGCTGCGCGTCACGCGATAGCTGCCGCCGACGTCGACCGAGTAGTCGCCCTGCCCTTCGAGCGTGCGCGGCGCGCGGCCGGGCTTGGCGCTCTCGTCGAGTGCGATGCGCGGGGCGAAGCGCGCCGGGCCCTTGTCGAGCCGGTCGGCGCCGCGGCCGGGCTTGAACGCGGCGAGGTCGGGCATGTCGATGCGCTTGATCTCGGGTGTGACCACCGTCTTGGCGAGCTTGGGCGCGAAGCTTTCATAGCCCCGCGCGATCCCGAGGTTGAACGCGGTCGGCGCGACGCGGACCGCGGCGAGCCCGGGCTGAACGCTCGCGGCGGCGAGCGTCTGGCGAACCGAGACCGCGCGCGCGCTTTCGGCGTCGACGCGCACCGCGACCGTCACCGCGCGTTGCCCGCTGCGCCCCGCGGCGGGAGTGAAGCGGAAAAGCTGGCCGTGGTTGAGCGAGCCGATCGAAATCCGCGCGGCCATGCGTGGATCAACCGACGCGGGGGTGAACGAGCCGATCCCGCCGCGCGCGGCAAGGCTCACGGGAAGCGAATCGAACCCGCTCGAGAACGCGTTGCCGATCGCCGGGTGGACCAGCAGGCCGAGCGCAAGCGCGCCGCCGGCGAGCAGCGGCGCAAGCGTCTTGCGCTTGGCGAACCGATGCTGACGCGACGCGTTCATGCTCTTCAAAGTCCTTCTCGCGGCAATCGTTCCGAAGCCGGCGTGCGCGGGACTCGCCCGAATCCGCCGATCGCCTCAAATGGGGAAAGTTTCTTACGCTTTTCAAGGGCGATTCGCCAACGAATGCGCGCCAACATGTGCGATTGAAGCGGCACTGTGTCCGCGCCTCAACAGTGGCGCGGCAGCTTCATCGGCGGTTCATCCCCGGGCCCGCTTTTCACCGGCCGGGACCGCCTCCGGCGTCCGGGCCCGGCGTTGGCACTTGCCGCGCGCAAGGCTCGGGTGATAGAGCGCGGCCCGACGCCCGAGCGGCGCTCTCGTATTCCGCGCGGAGCGGTCGTTTTCGCCGCCCGCCGCCAGCCAAGGACCATGCCTCTCGTGACGATCCGCCGCTCCCCTGCCCGCCGCTCAATCGCCCGCCGTGCGTTCGCCGTCCCCTTCATCGTCGCGGCGGGGGCCGCGCTGCTCGCCGGATGCGCCGGCCGCGGCGACCGGCCGAAAGCCGACCTCGCCGCGAGCCAGGTCACCACGATCGGGGTCAACTCGTATCTGTGGCGCGCCAGCCTCGAGACGCTGTCGTTCATGCCGCTGCTCCAGACCGACAGCGCGGGCGGAGTGATCGTCACCGACTGGTACGCCAACCCCAAGAACCCGGGCGAGCGGGTCAAGGTCACGGTCTCGATCCTCGACCAGGACTTGCGCGCCGACGCGGTGAGGGTCGCCGCCAGCCGTCAGGTCGCGCAGGCCGGCAACTGGGTCGACGCGCCAGTCCAGGCGGCGACCGTGCAGAAGCTCGAGGACATCATCCTCACCAAGGCCCGCGACTTGCGCCGCAGCGCGGTGCGCGGATAGCCGAGCCTCCCTTCCGCCGCCGCGCGGCAATGGTTACAGGCTTGGAATGACCGAACGCTTCGATCCCGCCGCGGCCGATCCGCGCTGGCAGCGCGCCTGGGACGAGGCGCGCTCGTTCCGCGCCGACCGCCCCGGGCCTTCGGGGGGCAACCGCCAGCGCAGCTACGTGCTCGAGATGTTTCCGTATCCCTCGGGGCGGATCCACGTCGGCCACGGGCGCAATTACGTGATGGGTGACGTGCTCGCGCGCTACAAGCGGATGCGCGGGCACTCGGTGCTCCACCCGATGGGCTGGGACGCGTTCGGAATGCCCGCCGAGAACGCGGCGATGGAGCGCGGCGTCCACCCCGGGACATGGACGCGCGCCAATATCGACGCGATGCGGGGGCAGATGAAGAGCCTTGGCCTGTCGCTCGACTGGAGCCGCGAGTTCGCCACGTGCGACCCCGAGTATTACGGCCACGAGCAGGCGCTGTTCCTCGATCTCTACGAAGCGGGCCTCGTCTATCGCAAGGAAAGCGCGGTCAACTGGGACCCGGTCGACCAGACCGTGCTCGCCAACGAGCAGGTCATCGACGGGCGCGGCTGGCGCTCGGGCGCGGTGGTCGAGAAGCGCAAGCTGGCGCAGTGGTTCCTCAAGATCACCGAGTTCGCCGACGAGCTGCTCGACGGGCTCGCCGGCCTCGACCAGTGGCCCGACAAGGTCCGGCTGATGCAGGAGAACTGGATTGGCAAGAGCCAGGGGCTCGAGTTCCGATTAAGGCTCTTGCCGTCGGCCGAAGGCGAGGATTCCGCGATCGAGGCGCTCGCACCCGGCGAAAATGCCGGCATCGAGGTTTTCACCACCCGGCCCGACACGATCTTCGGCGCCAGCTTCGTCGCCATCGCCGCCGATCACCCCGTCGCCCAGGCGTTGGCCGAGCGCGCCCCCGCGGCCGCGGCGTTCGTCGACGAGTGCCGCAGGGGCGGAACCACCGCCGCCGAAATCGAGACGCAGGAAAAGGCCGGGTTCGACACCGGCTTGCGTCTGGCGCATCCTTTCGAGGATCGTTCGCTGCCGCTCTACATCGCCAATTTCGTCTTGATCGAATACGGGACGGGCGCGGTGTTCGGCTGTCCTGCGCACGATCAGCGCGACCTCGACTTCGCACGCAAGTATTCGCTCCCGGTTATCCGGGTGGTCGCCGAAGGCTTCGACACCGACGCGTTCTTCGAGGGCGACGAGGCCTACACCGGCCCCGGCACGCTGGTGAACTCGCGCTTTCTCGACGGGCTCGAGAGCGAAGCCGCTCAGGCAGCGGTGATCGCGCGCGCGGAAGCCGAAGGCTGGGGCGAGGCCAAGACCGTTTGGCGGCTGCGCGACTGGGGCGTCAGCCGCCAGCGCTATTGGGGCACGCCGATCCCGTTCATCCACTGCGGCTCGTGCGGCGTGGTGCCGGTGCCCAAGGACCAGCTGCCGGTGGTGCTGCCCGAGGACGTCGACTTCGCGACGCCCGGCAACCCGCTGCTCCGCCATCCGACCTGGAAGCACGTCGCATGCCCCAGGTGCGCCGCCGCGGCGTCGCGCGAGACCGACACGCTCGATACGTTCGTCGACAGTTCGTGGTACTTCCTGCGCTTCGCCAGCCAGCCCGCCGACCGCCCGTTCGACGCCGCCGAAGTGGCGAAGTGGCTGCCGGTCGAGCAGTACATCGGCGGGGTCGAGCATGCGATCCTCCACCTGCTTTACGCGCGGTTCTGCACCCGCGCGTTGCGCCATATCGGCCTGCTCGATTTTGCGGAACCGTTCGCCAGCCTGTTCACGCAAGGCATGGTCACGCACGAGACGTATTCGCGCGAGCAGGGCGAGGGCCTCGCGCCGGTGTTCTACGCGCCCGACGAAGTGCGACGCGAAGGCGACGGCGCCATTCTGGTGAGCGACGGCAACCCGGTCGAGGTCGGCCGGGTGATCAAGATGTCGAAGTCGAAGAAGAACGTGGTCGCGCCCGAGCCGATCATCGAACGCTACGGGGTCGACGCGCTCAGGTGGTTCCTGCTGTCCGACAGCCCGCCCGAGCGCGATCTGCCGTGGTCCGAGGCGGGAATCGACGGCTGCGGGCGCTTCGTCCAGCGGCTGTGGCGGCTGTTCGGGCAATACGATCAGGGCCAGGCCGGCGAGGACCCGACGCTCGAGCGCAAGACGCACCAGGCGATCGCCGCGGTCGCGAGCGACATCGAGGCGCTATCATTCAACAAAGCGGTGGCGCGGATCTACGAGCTGGCCTCGGCGGTCGAGAAGGCGACGCTTTCGGCGAGCCGGAGCCAGGCGATCCGCACGCTGCTGCTGCTCGCCGCGCCGATGATGCCGCACCTCGCCGAGGAGGCTTGGGCCGGCATGGGCGAAGTCGGGCTGATCGCCGACGCGACGTGGCCCGAGCTCGACCCGGCGCTGCTGGTCGAGGACGAGGTCACCGTCGCGGTTCAGGTCAGGGGCAAGCTGCGCGACACGCTGACCGTCGCCAAAGGCACTCCGCGTGACGAGCTCGAGTCGCTTGCCCTGGCCAGCGACAAGGTTCAGCGTGCGCTCGATGGGGCTGAGGTGAAGAAGGTGATCGTGGTCCCCGACCGGCTGGTCAATCTCGTCGCGTGAGGCGCTTCGTCGCCCTTGCCGCGGTCGTCTTGCTCACTGCCTGCGGGCTCAAGCCGATGTACGCGGGCGGCGGCAACGGGCGCGTCGCGCAGGCGCTGGCGCGCGTCGCGGTCGCGCCGATCGAGGGCCAGGCGGGCTGGCTGGTCAAGAACGCGCTGGTCGATCGACTGGGAACCGCGGGCGCGGGCGGTGAGCGCTATCGCCTCGAAGTGCGGCTCGACGACAAGCTCGAAGGACTCGGCCTGCTCGGCGACGACACCATCGCGCGCGAACGGCGCACGTTGCGCGCGCGCTATCAGCTGATCGACGCGGCGAGCGGGGCGATCGTGCTCGACGCGAGCGCGGGCTCGGACGCGGGGGTCGACGTGGTCTCTTCCGAATACGCGACGATCGCGGCCGAGCAGACCGCGCTCGAGAACCTCGCCAAAGTGGTCGCCGACCAGATCGTCACGCGCCTCGCGCTCAAGCTGCGGTGAAACTGACTCAGGGAAGCTTCGCCGCGAGCGCCGGCCGCGCCGCGCGCGAATGCCGGATCTTCTACTTTTGCGGCCCCGACGAGGCCGGAGCGCACGATGCGGCGCAAGCGATCGTCGCGCTGCTCCCGGCGGGCAGCGAGCGGGTCGAGCTGTCGGGCGGCGAGCTGCGGCGCGATTCGGTCCGGCTCGCCGACGAGGCGCGCTCGACCTCGCTGTTCGGCGGCACGCCCTACATCCATGTCCGCACCGCCGGCGACGAGGCGTTCGAAGCGGTCGAGATTCTGCTCGAAAGCCCGGTCGAGACGTGCCCGGTGCTGATCAGCGCGAGCTCGGCCAGCGACAAGAGCCGGATCGCCAAGCTGCTCGGCGACCGTCCGCAGGCGATGGTGGCGATGTTCTACCCGCCTGAGCTCGGTGCGGTGACGCAAGCGGTGCGCGGCCTCGCCGACGCCGCGGGCGTGCGGCTCGACACCGCGATGGCCGAGCGGATCGCCAAGAGCTGCGCGCTCGACACGCGGATGGCGCGGTCCGAGATCGACAAGCTCGCGCTCTACCTCGACGCCAGCCCGCAAGCGCCGCGCAGCGCCGACGCCGAAGCGCTCGACGCGATCGCCGCCAAGTGCGACGACGACAGCTTCGCGGGGGTCGTCAACTGCGTGCTCGGCGGCGATCTCGGGCGGCTGTCGGGCGAGCTCGCGCGGATGCGCGAGCTGTCGCTCAACCCGGTCGGGCTGGTGCTGGCGTTCGAGCGCCGCGCGGCGCAACTGGCGCAGCTCGCGGCGCGGATCGGGCGGCGCAGCGACGTCGCCGGGTTCATGGAAGCCGAGAAGAAGGCGCGCCGGGTGTTCTTCCGCGACGCGCCCGACCTCGCCAATCAGCTGCGCCGCTGGCGCGGGCGGCGGCTCGAGCGGCTGGTCGAGCGGCTGGTCGGCCTGCACCGCGAGCTTCTCGCCAACAGCCAGCACGCCGAGCTGCTGCTCGCCCAGGGGCTGACCGACATCGCGCGCGCGGCGGCGGCGGGGAATGCCCGTGCGTGAGCTTCAGTTGCCGCGCTTGGGCACCGAGAAGCTGCCGGTGACGCGCCCGCCGCGAGTGCCGGTCGCGCCCGGAGCCGATCCGCCGGCGCTGCCGTCCACGCTCGACACGCCCGAATCGAGGTCGATCACCAACCGGCCGCCGTTCAAGGTGTCCGAGCCGCGGCGCAGCGCGACGTTGCCGATCATGGTGATGATCCGGCGGTTGAAATCGTAGATCGCGACGTCGCCGCGCGCGGTTTCGCCGCCGCGGTCGACCTTGACCCCGCCGGTGGCGTCGATCCGCTGGATGCGCAAGCTCCCGTTGTCGGTGTAGGCGACCGTGGTCCGCCCGGCGCTGAGGTGAAGGTTGCCCTGGGTGATGGCGACGTTGCCCGAGAGCACGACGCGGTTCTGGCGGTCCTGGAGCTCGATCCGGTCGGCGGCGTAGTCGACCGGCGCGTTCGAGTTGAACCCGGCGATCTGGGCGAGCGCGAGCGGCGCGAAACCGGCTGCGGCGAGCAGCGCGAGCAGCGACAGGCGCGAGCCGAGCGGGGACAAACGCATGAGCCCTTCTAGGGTTTGCGGCGGCTGAGGGAAAGGGCGGTGGTCAAGGCCTAGGGCATCTTCATCCGCCCGGGGGTCATCCTGAGGCGGGCGTTGCCGTCGAGCGTCACCGTCCGCGCGTCGAGGTCGGTGACGATCCGGTCGGCGCGGAACGTGCCCGCGGGGACGTGCCCTTCGACCGGGCCGCGGCTGACCATGCGTTTCGCGGCGATGTCGATGTCGACATTCTCGGCGGTCATCCGATAGCCGTCGGCGGCGGCGAACACGACCGGGCCGAAGACGCGGACCCTTTTGTCGGCCATGTCGTAGTTGCCGGTGCCGGCGGTGAGCACTCCGGGACCGCGGCTGAGCAGGATCCGCGCGACGAGGTCGTTCATCGTCACCACCGGGTTTTCGGCCGAGTGCTGGACCGCCGAGCCGGCGGTGATCGAGAACGGCCGCCCGGCGTCGTCTTGGCCGCGGTACATCGCGCTTTCGACCTTGAGCCGATCCTCGACCACCGCGACCTTGGTGCGGTCGAGGAGGAAGCTGATCTCGCCGCGCGGGCTCAGCGGGGCGAGCAGCATCACCGCGAACAGCACGCCGACGCCGGCGGGGAGCGCCACCGCGAGCGTCCTGACCAGCTTGTCGTGGAAGCCCCCCGGCGCGGCGAAGCGGCGGCGACGGGTGCGGATCAGGTCGGCCTGCTCGGTCATGAGTTCACGCGTTGCGCCGGGCGCGATTACTCATGGCTGAAGATGTCGCGGTCGGCCCAGCCGGCGATGTCGAGCAGCGCGCGGGTCGGGAGGAAATCGAAGCACGCCTGCGCGAGTTCGGTGCGCCCCTCGCGGGCGAGCCGCTCGGTGAGGATCGCGTGCATCGGGTGGAGGTGGCGGACGTCCGAGGCGGCGTACTCCGCTTGCGCGTCGGACAATTGCGCGGCGCCCCAGTCGCTCGACTGCTGCTGCTTCGACAGCTCCTTGCCGAGCAGCTCGCGGACCAGGTCCTTGAGCCCGTGGCGATCGGTGTACGTCCGGGTCAGCTTGCTCGCGATCTTGGTGCAGAACACCGGCGCGGCCATGATCCCCAGGTAGTGGTGGATCGCGGCGAGATCGAACCGCGCGTAGTGGTAGAGCTTGGTGCGCGCGGGATCGGCCAGCGCGGCGCGCAGATTGGGCGCGGCATAGTCGCTCCCGCGCGCGAAGCGGACGAGGTGCTCGTCGCCGCTCCCGTCGGAGATCTGGACCAGGCACAGCCGGTCGCGCGCGGTGATCAGCCCGAGCGTCTCGGTGTCGACCGCGAGCGGTCCGTCGCCGGCGAGCGCGCCGGCGGGGAGGTCTTCCTCGTGCAGGTGAACGGCCATTGCTGGCGGCTTAGCGGTTGTTTGATTAGATGGGAACCATGCCCTCGCAGCCGCTTCCCGAAACATGGCGCCCGGTGCTCGACCCGGTGCTGGCGACGCCCGCGCTGCGCCGCCTCGGCGGGTGGCTGAGCGCCGAGGAGGCCGCGGGCAAGCCGATCTACCCGCCGCGCGGGACGCGCCTGGCGGCGCTCGAGCTGACCCCGCTCGACGCGGTCAAGGTGGTGATCCTCGGCCAGGACCCGTACCACGGCCCCGGGCAGGCGCACGGGCTGTGCTTCTCGGTGCCCCAGGCTTGCGCGATCCCGCCGAGCCTCCGCAACATCCACAACGAGCTGGCGCGCGACCTCGGGATCGCCCCGCCGCCGCACGGCAACCTCGAAGGCTGGGCGCGGCAAGGCGTGCTGCTGCTTAACAATTCGCTGACCGTCGAGGCGGGCCGCGCCGGATCGCACGGCGGGCTCGGGTGGGAGCCGCTGACCGACGCGGTGGTCGCCGCGGTCGCGGCGCGGCCCGAGCCGTCGGTGTTCATGCTGTGGGGCAGCCACGCCGCGGCCAAGGCGGCGCGGGTGCCCGGGCTCGGACCCGGCTCGCGCCACCTCGTGCTCCGCGCGCCGCACCCCAGCCCGCTCTCGGCGCACCGCGGGTTTTTGGGCTGCGGCCACTTCGGCCAGGCCAACGCGTTTCTGGAGGCGAACGGGCGCGGCGCGATCGACTGGCGGCTGGACTAGCGCGTCGAGGCTTGCTCGCACCTTCCCTGCGCCTTTTCGCTCCC
>DATLDS010000064.1:0-5811 GCA_035525735.1 Novosphingobium sp. | reverse complement strand
CGTTCGTCAAGCTACGCTACAAGCTGCCCGACGGAACCACCTCGAAGCTGATCGAGCGCGCGGTGCCGGCGAGCCTCGCCGCGCGCGCGGCGGCCCCGCGCGGCGACATGGCGTTCGCGGTCGCGGTCGCCGCGTTCGGGCAGAAGCTGCGCGGCGATCCGCTGCTCGGCGGTTTCGGTTATGACCGGATCGCCGCGCTCGCCGACGGCCAGCGTGACTTCTGGCGGCAGGAGTTCGCCAAGCTGGTGAGCGTGGCGGGCACGCTCGACAAGCGGCTGGCCGACAGTGGCGCGGGCGGGGATTAGCCGCTAACCCGCCGCAATGAACGACAGGTTCAAGCTTCTCGCCGGTTTCGCGGGCGCCGGCCTGATTGCGCTCGCCAGCCATGCCGTGGCCGGGCCGCGGATGATCGAGCGGCTCGAGGCTGAGGCCCGCGCCGCGCTCGATGCCAACGGCGGGCGCCGCGTCACCGCGCGGTTCGAGACCGAACGCGGGTTCCTCACGCGCCATCCGCGGCTGTCGACCCGGCGTCGTCTGTCCGATGGTGAGCGCGCACGGCTCGCGCGCGTGGTGGCGATGCTCGACGGGGTCGGCGGGGCGTGGTGGACGCGCGCGCCGGGGCTCGCCGCCGAAAAAGCCAAGGCCGCGGCGGGCAGCGCGCTTCCCCCCGACCATTGCCAGAGCGATGTCGACGCGCTGCTCGCGGCGCGGGTGATCCGCTTCGAGGCGTCGAGCACCGCGATCGAGCGCGGCAGCCGACCCCTGCTCGACGAAGTCGCCCGCGCGCTCAAGCCGTGCGAGGGCAGCGTGATCGAGATCGCCGGCCACACCGACGGGATCGGCGATCCCGCCGCCAACGGCGCGCTCAGCGAGGACCGTGCTTACGCGGTGCGCGACGCGTTGATCGCGCGGGGCCTGGCGCCCGATCAATTGCGCGCGCGCGGGTATGGCGCGGAGCGGCCGATCGAGGGCCTCGCGCCCGCCGATCCCGCCAATCGCCGGATCGAGTTCCGCGTGGTCGCGACCGAGCCGCTCAAGCCGACCCCGATCGACACGCCGGTCGCGCGCTGAGATGGATCCGGGGCTTGTCGGGAGAAACGAGGTGCGGCGATGCCGTTGTGTGTAGAGACGCTGGTGCTGATGCTGATCGTCCACGCCTTCGGGGTTGCCGCGGGGTGGCTGCTGTGGGGCGCCGAGCGCCAATGACACGAGGGGACTGACGATGCTCGAACTGTTCGAGGCCAACTGGCCGGCGTTTCTCGGGGTGCTGCTGCTGGGACTCGCGGTGGCGTGGTGGATCTGGGGACGGCGCCCGGCGACGCGGATCCGCGCCGAAACTCCCGACGTGCTAACCCCGGGCGTCGCGCCGGCGCAGCGCAACACCGCGCTGGTCGACGCCCCGCCCGCAGCCACGATCGTACCCGCCCCGGCGAGCGTGGGCATGGCCGGCATCGGCGAGGTGATCGCGGCCGGCGCCGCGCAGGAAGTCGCTGCGACGCCGGCGGCCGACGGCGACGACCTGACCCGGATCAAGGGCGTCGGCCCCAAGCTCAGCGCGCTACTGCGCGGCCTCGGGGTCACGCGGTACGAGCAGATCGCGGGGTGGAGCGAGGCCGACGTCGCGCGAATCGACCCCCAGCTCGGCGCGTTCCAGGGCCGTATCGCGCGCGACAACTGGATCGAGCAGTGCCGCTACCTCGCCGCCGGCGACATCGCCGGGTTCGAGGCGGCGTTCGGCAAGGTCTGAGCGCCAGAATGAGCCGGCGCCGGCGCGACAATCAGCGCGGGGGCGGCTTCGGGCGAGGCACGGCATGCCTCGATCCCCGCCGCCGCCGCGCCGAGCGGGGGCAGCGTCAGCCGCCCGCCGCCGGGCAGCGTCGCCGCGATCTGGCTGCCGTCGACAAACACTTGCGCGCGCTCGTCGCTGGCGTCGATCCCGCCACGCCACGCGCTTTCGCGGCGCCGCAAGGCGACCGCATGCACCGGCAGGCGCAGGATCCGCTTGGTGCTCTGGATCGCGAGGATCGCCTCGGCTCCGCGCTCGGCGGGGAAATAGCGCGTCACCACGATCCGCGGCGACCCCTCGGCGCGGCCGACGCACGCCACCGCGACCAGCGCCTGCCGCCCCGGCTCGCCGAACAGCGCGGTGTCGCGCTTGGGGTCATAAGCCCACGCTCCGGCCGAGTTTGCCGCGAGCACCGTGGTCCGCCGCGGGTCGATTGCCGCGGCCTCGGGCACCGCCGCCCGCGCCAACGGCACCCGCACCGCGTCGGCGGGCACCACCGGCGCGGTCTCCGCCGGGCCGCAGGCGGAGAGGAATGCCGCAACGGCAAGGAGCGCGGCGGTCCTCACCGTCCCCACTTCGTCCGGCTGGATTTCCCGAACCGCCCCTTGCGCGTGCCCGGTTTGCCCTCGTTGCTCCGCCCCACCCTCGGCGCTTTCGATTGCTCGTGTGGCTTGGGCAGGCCCAGCTCGTCGGCCTCGAGACGCCGGATCTCGTCGCGCAGGCGGCCGGCTTCTTCGAACTCGAGATCGGCGGCGGCGGCGCGCATGCGTTTTTCGAGATCCTCGATGTAGCCGCGCAAGTTGTGGCCGACGAGGTTGTTGCGCTCGGGGTCGTCGATCTCGACCAGCACGCCGTCGCGGCTGGCGGTGTGAGCGACGATGTCCTGGATGCCGCGCTTGATCGACTCGGGGGTGATCGCATGCTCGAGGTTGTACTGGTGCTGCTTGTCGCGGCGCCGGTCGGTCTCGGCGATCGCGCGCTCCATGCTACCGGTCATCCGGTCGGCGTAAAGGATCACGCGCCCGTCGATGTTGCGCGCGGCGCGGCCGATGGTCTGGATCAGGCTGGTTTCCGAGCGCAGGAAGCCCTCCTTGTCGGCGTCGAGTATGCAGACCAGCCCGCACTCGGGGATGTCGAGCCCCTCGCGCAGGAGGTTGATCCCGACGAGCACGTCGTACACGCCGAGCCGCAGATCGCGGATCAGCTCGATCCGCTCCAACGTCTCGACGTCCGAATGCATGTAGCGCACGCGCAAGCCCGCCTCGTGCATGAACTCGGTCAGGTCCTCGGCCATCCGCTTGGTCAGCGTGGTGACGAGCGTGCGGTAGCCGGCGAGCGCCACCTTGCGGCATTCCTCGATGCAGTCCTGGACCTGGTCCTCGACCGGGCGGGTCAGCACCGGCGGGTCGATCAGCCCGGTCGGGCGGATCACCTGCTCGGCGAACACCCCGCCCGACTGCTCCATCTCCCACCCGCCGGGGGTCGCCGACAGCGCGATCGTCTGCGGGCGCATCGCGTCCCACTCGTTGAAGCGCAACGGCCGGTTGTCGATGCAGCTCGGCAAGCGAAAACCGTATTCGGCCAGCGTGATCTTGCGGCGGTGGTCGCCCTTCGACATCGCGCCGATTTGCGGCACCGTCTGATGGCTCTCGTCGACGAACAACAGCGCGTTTTCGGGGAGGTACTCGAACAGCGTCGGCGGCGGTTCCCCCGGCAGCCGCCCGGTGAGGAACCGGCTGTAGTTCTCGATCCCCGCGCAGCTTCCCGTGGCGGCGATCATTTCGAGGTCGAAATGGGTCCGCTGCTCGAGCCGCTGGTGCTCGAGCAGCTTGCCCTCGGCTTCAAGCTCCTTGAGCCGCTCGGCGAGCTCGAACCGGATCGCTTGTGTCGCCTGCTTGAGCGTCGGCCCGGGAGTGACGTAGTGCGAGTTGGCGTAAACCCGCACGGTATCGAGCTGGGCCCCGGCCTTGCCGGTCAGCGGATCGAACTCGGCGATGCTCTCGATCTCGTCGCCGAAAAACGAGACGCGCCAGGCCATGTCTTCGTAATGGCTCGGAAAAATCTCGAGGTTGTCGCCGCGAACGCGGAAGTTGCCGCGCTGGAACGCCGCGTCGTTGCGCTTGTACTGGAGCGCGACGAGCTTGCGGATGATCTCGCGCTGATCGACCGTCGCGCCCTTCTTAAGGTCGAAAATCATCGCCGAGTAGGTCTCGACCGAGCCGATCCCGTAGAGGCACGAGACCGAGGCGACGATGATCACGTCGTCGCGCTCGAGCAGCGCTCTGGTGGCCGAATGGCGCATCCGGTCGATCGCCTCGTTCACCGAGCTTTCCTTCTCGATGTAGGTGTCCGACCGCGGCACATAGGCCTCGGGCTGGTAGTAGTCTTAGTAGCTGACGAAATACTCGACCGCGTTGTCGGGGAAAAAGCTCTTGAACTCGCCATAGAGCTGCGCCGCGAGGATCTTGTTGGGGGCAAGGATCAACGCCGGGCGCTGCAGCTCCTCGATCACCTTGGCCATGGTGAAGGTCTTGCCGCTGCCGGTGACGCCGAGCAGAACCTGGGTCTTGTCGCCGGCGAGCGCTTGCTGGACCAACTCGGTGATCGCGCCGGGCTGGTCGCCCGACGGCTCGTACTCGGACGACAGCACGAACGGGCGCCCGGGCTGCGCCTTTTCCGGCCGCTCGGGCTTGTGCGGCACGAACGCGGAGGTGGTGTCGGGCTCTTCCAGCCCGCGGCGGATGACGAGTTCGGCCATGCCCGCGATATGGGGAACAGACGGCGGACAAGCAACGCCGGGAAGCGCGTTGGCAGCATCCGCCGCGCCTGCTAGCCACCGCGAGGTGAAGGGCGGTGCCGGGATCGCCCTCGATAGGAGCATCCGATGCGCTTGTTCGTTTCTTCCGCCATTCTGCTGTTGTCGGTTGGTGCGCTCGCCGCCTGCGACAGCGCCGACAAGGGGCCCAAGACGCTCGAAGAGGCCAAGCAGGAGGCTAAACAGCTCGAGCGGCCCGAGCCGGGGCAGTACCGCCAGACCACGCGCTTCACCAAGTTCGAGGTGCCGGGCGCGCCGCCGCAAATGGTCGAGCAGATCAAGACGATGATGAGCGCCAAGGGCGAAACCTCGACTTACTGCCTGTCGAAAGCGGATTCGGACAAGGGCTTCGAGGAGATGTTCAAGAAGGTCGGCGACGGCGACTGCAAGTACGACCGCTTCGACGCTACCGCGAGCACGATCGATGCGATCCTCGTCTGCAACGCGGGGCCGGGTGGCAGCGCGCGGCTGGCGATGAACGGCACGGTCAGCCGCACCGGGTCCGAGGTCAAGGTCGATGTCGTCCAGAAGAACGACAAGTCGCCGATGGGCAACGCCACGATAGCGATGGAGATCAGCTCGAAGCGGGTCGGCGAGTGCCCGGCCGGCGCGAGCTGAAACGCCCACCCGAAACGCATCGCCGACCAAAGCGTTGATCGGCGATGAAAGTCGTCGCCTCCCGCGCCGCCGCGCAGCTGTGGTCGGGCGCTTCGCAGCGCGGCGCCGCGGTGCGCGCCGAACTCGCCCGGCGCGCCGCGCTGGCGCGCCAGCCGCAGCCGGCGGGCGTCGCTGCGCCGCCGTGGCGGCGAATGCTGGGCGAGCTCGGCACCGGAATCGAAAGCTGGCGGGCCTGGCGCGAGGCCGGCGCCAGCGCGTTCCCCGCCACGCTCACCCCGCGCACGGTGATGCTGGTGCCGGGGTTCGGCACGCATCCGGTGCGGATGCGCGCGCTGCGCCGCGGGCTGGCGGGCGCGGGGCATCGCGTCAGCGACTGGGGGCTGGGCTGGAACCTCGGCGCGACGCCCGAAAACATCGAGTCGCTGGGCGAGCGCGTGCTCGCGCTGGCCGAGCGCGAGGGCGAGCCGGTCGCGCTCGTCGGGTGGAGCCTGGGCGGGCTGTTCGCGCGCGAGGTCGCGCGGCGCACGCCTCACGCGGTGCGGCTGGTGGTGACGATGGGCTCACCGTTCTCGGGCGATCTCCATGCCAACAA
>DATLDS010000041.1:0-3386 GCA_035525735.1 Novosphingobium sp. | reverse complement strand
ACCGGCCAGGCGATGCGTTTCAAATAGCTGTCAACCAGATCGGCCTCAGGCCCACCCCCGATCTTGCCGCGCGCGATGATGTGGAGCTGCAATCAGGCGCCGGCGGCTGCCGCGGCCCGCTCGTCGGGCGCGCGCTCTTCGAACGCCCACATCCGTTCCAGATTGTAGAAGCTGCGCACTTCGGGTCGGAACAGGTGGACGACCACGTCGCCTGCGTCGATCAGCACCCAGTCGGCCGCGGGCAGGCCCTCGAGCCGCACCGGGCCCATCCCGGCCTGCTTGATCCGCTCGGCGAGCTTCTGCGCCATCGCCGCGACCTGGCGGGTAGAGCGCCCCGAGGCAATGACCATATGGTCGGCGATCGAGGACTTCCCTTCGAGCGGGATCGAGACCACCTCCTGCGCCTGGTCGTCGTCGAGCGACGACAGCACGAGGGTGTGGAGCGGCGAATCCCCCGTCGGGGGGAGCGGCCGGGCAGCGCCGGCATTGGCCGGAAGCGATGAGATAGGTGTCATACGAGTCGAAGTGGCTCCTCTTGCCGTGAAATAAAGGGGTTGGGCGGGCGAAACGCCGCGCGGCCGCGACGAGTTTCGCGCGCGTTCAGGCGATGTCCGCCGTGACGATCCGGCGCGTGACGTCGTCGCGCGGGCTCGTCGAAAAATCGCGATGCCAGTGTGGATCGGCGGTGCGGATCGCGGTGGCCGAGCGCGGATCGGGATCGAAACGCAACAGGTACAGCGCGGGCGCGCTCCACTTCGCCGGGTCCTGCAAAGCCGCGGCGCGCCGGCGATGGCGGCCGAGCCAGGCCATGGCGGGGCTCGCCGCGGCGGCGTCATCATACCCCGGACGCGCGACCACCGCAATCGGCATCAGATGGGCGATCGTCCGCCATTCGCGCCAGCGGTGGAACTGGGCGAGATTGTCGCTGCCCATCAGCCACACGAAGCGCCGCCGGGGGAAGCGGCGCAGCAGCGCGCGCAGCGTGTCGACCGTGTAGCGCGTGCCCAGCTCGCGCTCGATCGCGGTGACCTTGATGGGGGCGCGCCGCGCTTGCGCCTGCGCCGACGCCACCCGCGCGGCGAGCGGAGCCATCCCGGCCGCGGGCTTGAGCGGGTTGCCCGGCGAGACCAGCCACCACAGCTCGTCGAGCCCGAGCGCCGCGATTGCCGCGAGGCTGATCGCGCGGTGCCCGCCGTGCGCCGGGTTGAAGCTGCCGCCGAGCAGACCGGTGAGCGGGCCGGTGCGCACGCCGGTCGGCATGACCCTCACCAATACTTGTCATTCCCGCGAACGCGGGAATCCATGGCGTGACGTCGCATCAAGGGCGACGGCTCGTCCATGGATCCCCGCTTCCGCGGGGATGACAATGACAATGGGTTGAGTAACTCACTTCGGCTTGCGGCGCTCCGACACCTGGCCCTCGCGGTAGCCGCCCTGGAAGCCGAGCATCCAGCCGGGGTACTCGGGGGGCAGCGCGGAAAGCTTGTCGAGCTCGGCCAATTCGCCCGCCGTCAGCTCGATCCCGCAAGCGGCGATGTTGTCGGCGAGCTGGTCGGCGCGCTTGGCCCCGACGATCACGGTCGAGACGGCGGGCTGGTAAAGCAGCCAGGCGAGCGCGATCTGGGCGACGCTCGATCCTTCGCGCGCTTCCGCCATCTTGCGCATCGCGTCGATCAAATCATATCCGCGGTCCATGTTCACCGGCGGGAAGTCGAACGCCGCGCGGCGGCCCTCGCCCTGGCTCTTGTCGTCATCGCCGCGCGTGTACTTGCCCGAAAGGAACCCGCCCGCGAGCGGGCTCCACACCATCAGCCCGACGCCTTCGGAGAGCAGCATCGGCACGATCTCGCGCTCGAGGTCGCGCCCGGCGACGGTGTAGTAGGCCTGGAGCGAGGCGAATTTCTCGAGGCCCAGCCGCTCCGAGATGCCGAGCGCCTTGACGATCTGCCACGCCGCCCAGTTCGACACCCCGATGTAACGCGCGCGGCCGGTGCGGACGATGTCGTCGAGCGCGCGCAGCGCCTCGTCCATCGGGGTCTGCGAATCCCAGCCGTGGATCTGGTAGAGGTCGACATGATCGGTGCCGAGCCGCTTCAGGCTGGCGTCGATCTGGTGCATCAGGTGATAGCGCGAGACGCCTGCGTCGTTCTTGCCCTGGCCCATCGCGCCCATCGCCTTGGTCGCGATCACCACGTCCGAGCGGGCGATCCCCAAGTCCCTGATCGCGCCGCCGGTGAACTCCTCCGACTGGCCGAGCGTGTAGACGTTGGCGGTGTCGATGAAGTTGATGCCCGCGTCGAACGCTTGGCGGACCAAGGCGGTCGAGGCCGCCTGGTCGAGCCCGGCGATCGCGCCGAAGCGCCCAGGGTTGGTGCCGAAGGTCATCGCCCCGAGGCACAGCTCGGAGACGATCAGGCCGGTCGAGCCGAGGCGGTTGTATTCCATGGGTCTCTCCTAAAGGTCAAAGAGCTAAGGACGAATCTGGCCGGTGCCGCGCACCCGCCACTTGTACGTCGTCAGCCCCTCGAGCGCGACCGGCCCGCGCGCGTGAAGCCGCCCGGTGGCGATGCCGATCTCGGCGCCGAGACCGAACTCGCCGCCGTCGGCGAACTGGCTCGAGGCGTTGTGCATGACGATCGCCGAATCGACTTCGTCGAGGAAGCGTTCGGCGGCGTCCGCATCCTCGGTGACGATCGCATCGGTGTGGCTCGACGAATGGCGCGCGATGTGCGCGAGCGCGGCGTCGAGCCCGTCGACCACCGCGACCGACAGCACCGCGTCGAGGTATTCGGTGTCCCAGTCGTTGCCGTCAGCGGGCATGATGCGGGTGTCGATCGCCGTCGCGCGGGCGTCGCCGCGCAACTCGCACCCGGCGTCGAGCAGCGGCTCGATGAGGCCGTGCGGATCGGGATACGTCGCGTCGATCAGCAGCGTCTCCATCGCCCCGCACACTCCGGTGCGGCGCATCTTGGCGTTGAGCACGATGGCGCTCGCCCGGGCCGGATCGGCGGCACGGTCGACGTAGGTGTGGCAGATGCCGTCGAGGTGCGCGAGCACCGGAACCCGCGCCTCGGCTTGGACCCGCGCGACTAGGCTCTTGCCGCCGCGCGGGACGATCAGGTCGATCTGCCCCGCCGCGCTCAGCATCGCCCCGACCATCGCGCGGTCCTGCGTCGGGACGAGCTGGACCGCCTCGGCCGCGATCCCGCCCGCGACGAGCCCCTCGACCAGCGCGGCGTGGATGGCGCGGTTGGTTCGCGCCGCCTCGCTGCCGCCGCGCAGCAGCGCGGCGTTGCCCGAGCGCACGCACAACGCGGCGGCGTCGGCGGTGACGTTCGGACGGCTCTCGTAGACGATCCCGATCAGCCCGATCGGCACGCGCACCC